>NZ_SMKJ01000296.1:0-8239 GCF_004348615.1 Micromonospora sp. KC207 | reverse complement strand
CCCGTACTCCGCGCCGCCGGGTACCAGCCCGTACTCCGCGCCGCCGGGCGGCCAGTTCTCCGCGCCGCCGGCCCCCGGCCCGTACTCCGCGCCGCCGGCCCCCGGCCCGTACTCCGCGCCGCCGGCCCCCGGGCCGTACTCCGCGCCGCCGGCCAGCGGGCCGTACTCCGCGCCGCCGGCCAGCGGGCCGTACTCCGCGCCGCCGGCCAGCGGGCCGTACTCCGCGCCGCCGGCCAGCGGGCCTCCGGGGCCCTATCCGCCGGCGCTGACGGCGACTGCGGCCCCGTTCGGCGGCCCGCAGTACGGGGCGTCCGTGGCGGCGGTGCAGATCGGCGAGATCATGGTGGCCCCGCCGGAGATCCGTACGCCGGCCGGCGTGCTGCCCGTGGCGGGGACACAGTGGCACGTCGCCGACTACTGGCAGACGGAGCAGAAGGTGGCCACCTGGGCGATCGTCTGCGCCGTGCTCGGGTTCTTCTGCCTCACCATCTTCAGCCTGCTCTTCCTGCTGATCAAGGAGACCCGGCACCACGGCACCGTGCAGGTGACGGTCAGCAACGGCCCCCGCCAGTACGTGGCCCGCATCCCGGTCACCGACCAGGGCCAGGTCCAGCACATCAACAACCAGGTCAACTACGCCCGGTCCCTGTCGGCCTGACCCGAGCCGAGCCATCGTCGGCGATGTCGGCGACGTGGCGGTGTCCTGGGCTCGGGATACCACCACGTCGGCCGGCATCGCACGCCGGCCCGCCCGGGATTCACCGGCACGGCGCGCACACCCCTGGCCGGCACCCCGCTCAGGCCGGGTGCCGGCCGGCGTGGATCGCCCGGACCGCGTCGATCGTGTCCGCCTCGGCCACGGTCTTGTCGCCGCGGTAGCGGACCACCCGGGCGAAGCGCAACGCCATCCCGCCCGGGTAGCGGGAGCTGGTCTGCACCCCGTCGAACGCGATCTCGACCACCTGTTCGGGGCGGACCCGGACCACCCAGTCACCGCGCTCCACGGCGAGGGCGAGGAACCGCTCGGTCTGCCAGCGCAGCACCTCGTCGGTGAGCCCCTTGAACGTCTTGCCGAGCATGACGAACCCGCCGGTGGCCGGGTCCCGCGCGCCGAGGTGCAGGTTCGACAGCCAGCCGCTGCGCCGGCCGCTGCCCCACTCCACCGCGAGCACCACCAGGTCGAGGGTGTGCCGGGGCTTCACCTTGACCCAGGCCGCGCCGCGCCGGCCGGCGTCGTACGGGGCGTCGGGGTCCTTGACCACCACGCCCTCCTGCCCGGCGTTCAGGGCAGCGGCGAAGGCCGCGCCGGCCGCCTCGGGACCGTCGACCACCATTCGCCCGACCAGCAGCGTCGGGTCGACCACGCTGGCCAGCGCCGCCCACCGCTGGTGGCCGGGCCGGTCGATCAGGTCGTCGCCGTCGAGGTGCAGCAGGTCGAAGAAGTACGGCGTGAGCACTGCCTCGCCGGTGGTCTCGGCGGCGGCGAGCACCGCCGGGGCGACCGGGGCGGGGCCACCGCCGCCCGGCATGGCGTCGCCGATGTTCGGCATGGTGCCGCCGGCCCTGGGCGTGGCGCGGCGGGCGGCCCGGCTGGAGGTCTGCTGGAACGGCAGCGGCCGACCGGTGGCGTCCAGGCCGATCGCCTCGCCGTCGAGCACCAACTCCCGGGCGGGCAGCGCCCGCACGGCGGCGACCACCTCGGGCACCCGGGCGGTGATCTCGTCCAGGCTGCGGGTGAAGACCGCGATGTCGGAGCCGGAGCGGTGCACCTGGGCCCGGATGCCGTCGAGCTTCACGTCGACCACGGCGGGGACACCGGTCAAGGCCAGCGCCTCGTCGACCGACGGAGCGCTGGCCGCCAGCATCGGGGCGAGCGGCCGGCCCACCTGGAGCCCGAAGTCGGCCAGTGCAGCCGCGCCGCCCCGCAGCGCGGCCACCGCGACCGCCCGCAGGTCGCCGGCGAGCAGCAGGGCCCGGCGCACGGCATTCGGCGGCACGTCGGCGGCCCGGGCGATCGCGTCGGCCAGCAACCCGGCCTGAGCGCCCTGGCGCAGCTCGCCGCTGAACAGGCCGCGCAGCATCCGCTGTTCCCCGGCGGTGGCGGCGGCGAAGAGGGCGTGCAGCAGCGCCCGGCGGCGGGCCTGCGAGCCGGGGCCACCCACCGCCGCGATGTCGTCGATAGCGGCGTCGACCGCGCGGACGGTCAGGGTCGACTCGGCGGCCGGCGGCGGCGGGTCGCGCAGGCTGGCCCAGCCGACGCCGGTCTGCCGTTGCCGCAGATCGCCCGCGAGCCAGCCGGCGCCCGCCGGGACCTCGGCCGGGTCGAGAGCCCGCAGCGCCGCGGCGAGCAGCTCCACCTTGGCCCGCCGGCCGGTGGTCGCGCCCACGGCGGCGGAGGTGGCCGCCAGGTCGAGGAACCGCACGCACCTCATCCTGCCAGCCACCCCCGACGCCGCTGGGGATACGCGGGCCGACGCCGGAAGTTGCCGCTTCCCACGCCGCCGCGTCACCCCGGCCCGAACACCCGTGACGGGTTCCCGGGCCGACCGGTCCCTGACGCCCCCTGCGCCGGACCGGGGTCTCGCGGGCCCGTCAGGCCGCGACAGGCTCCTCGATGCGCAGGCCCCGGGCGCGCACCTCGTCGGCGACGCGGGAGAGCAACGCGTCCAGCGTGACCAGGGCGGTGGAGAGGTCACCGAGCTGTTCCTTGAGCGTGTCCTCGGACCACGCGGAGACGTCCACGTCCCCCAGAGCGCTGACGGCGGCCCCGAGCCGGGCCATCACCTCGTTCGTACTCATGTTCGAAACGCTATACCAGGCTGTCCCGCGACACGCCGAAAACACCCCGATGAACTGGGAAGTTACGGTTCCGTCACCTAACTCCGGTTCGCGCCCACGGCGGCCACCTTCGCCAGCAGCAGCGCCTCGGCCGCGCAGACCCGGGCGAACTCGCCGAGGTGCAGGCTCTCGTTCGGGCCGTGCGCGCGGGCGTGCGGGTCCTCGACCCCGGTCACCAGGATCGCCGCCTGCGGGAACAGCTCCTGGAAGGTGGCGATGAACGGGATCGAGCCGCCGATGCCGATGTCCACCGGCTCGGTGCCGTCCCAGGCCGCGCGGAAGGCGTCACGGGCCGCGGCGAACATCGGGCCGGACGCGTCGATGACGCAGGGGGCACCGTCGTGTTCGAAGGTCACCGTCACCTGGGCGCCCCACGGCGCGTGCTTCGTGAGGTGCTCGCGCACCGCCGCGTACGCCCGCTTCGGGTCGTCGCCCGGCGCCAGCCGTACGCTCAGCTTGGCCTTCGCGGCGGGGACCAGGGCGTTCGGTGCCTCGCCGGTGGCCGGGGCGTCGATGCCGAGCACCGCCACGGCCGGCTTGGTCCAGATCCGGTCGGTGATCCGGCCGGTGCCGATGAGCGACACGCCCTCGACCAGCCCGGCCTCGACCCGGAACCGGTCCTCCGGGTAGTCCACGGCGGCACCCTCGCGCCCGACCAGCCCGGCGACGGCCACGTTCCCGGCGTCGTCGTGCAGCGTGGCCAGCAGCCGGACCAGCGTGGTGAGCGCGTCGGGCACCGCGCCGCCGAACATGCCGCTGTGCACGGCGTGGTCCAGGGTGCGGACCTCGACGAAGCAGTTGACGATGCCGCGCAGCGAGGTGGTCAGCCCCGGCACGCCGATGTCCCAGTTCGTCGAGTCGGCGATCACGATCACGTCCGAGGCCAGTTCGTCGCGGTGCTCGGCGAGCAGCCGCTCCAGCGAGTCCGAGCCGTACTCCTCCTCACCCTCGACGAAGAGCACCACACCGACCGGGAGCCGGTCGCCGAAGGCGCGCAGCGCCGCGACGTGCGCCATGATCCCGGCCTTGTCGTCGGCCGCGCCCCGCCCGTAGAGGCGGCCGTCGCGCTCGACGGGCTCGAACGGGTCGGACTCCCACAGCGACAGGTCGCCCACCGGCTGCACGTCGTGGTGGGCGTAGAGCAGCACGGTCGGCGCGCCGGGCGGGGCGGCCCGCCTCCCGATGACGGCCGGCTGACCGCCGGACCGCACGATCCGCACGTCGAGGTCGCAGCCGCGCAGCACCTCCGCCACCGCCTCGGCGGACCGCTCGACGTGCGAGTGGTCGAAGCCGTCGAAGGCGACGCCGGGAATGCGGACGAGTCGTTCCAGGTCGGCGCGGACGCCGGGTAGTTCCCGCGCGACGGCGGCTCGCACCTCGGCATCGGACATGGTCGGTAAGGTCATGACCGGCATCGTATGCCGGCCTTACCGCCGCCGAGGGCGACGTACTCGGTCCCGGGGTCGTGCGGCAGGCCCGGCGCGCCGTCGACGACCAGGTCCACCGCGTCCGCCGTGCCGTCGGCGGCGAAGTGCGCCCGCTCCCCGGCATGCCAGCGGCGCAGCTCGGGCAGGATCCCCGGCCCGTCCCGGGCGACGGCCCGCGACGACCGCAGCTCGGCGGGCGCGGTGACCAGAACCGACAGGGTCAGCTCGGGCCGGACGGCGGCCCGCGCCGCCGAGACCCCCTCGACGATCACGACGGGGGCGGGCGGAACGGGCAGCTCGCGGGGCAGGAAGCACCGCCGCACCCAGCTGTACCGCCGATAGGCCCCCGGCTGTCCGGCCCGCAGCGGGGCGAGCACCCACCGCTCCAGCCGGGGCCAGAAGGTGAGCTGGTCGGCCCAGCCGTCGAGCAGGTCGTCGGTGTGCACCACCGGTGGTCGCCCGCCGCCGGGCAGTGCCGCCAGGGCGTCCGCGAGGCGCGCGGCGAAGACGCTCTTGCCCGCGCCGCTCGGCCCGTCGACCGCCACCAGTCGGGTACGCCCCAACCGCGCCGGCCCGGCCAGCACCCGCCGGCCCAGCTCCGCGTACGTCTCGACGGTCGGCACCCACACGGCCCCGACGCTAGCGGCCTCCCCCGGGGGTACGTCGTCCGGTCGACCCGAGCCGTTTTCGGCACACGGACGCCCCGCGCCACGGGCATGATCGTGCTGTGCGCCACAACGTGATGAGCCCGGGCATTGACGCCCTGCTGGAACAGGCCCGTTCGGGGGTCCGCCGGCTGACCCCGCACGAGACGGTCGAGACCGTACGCCTCGGCGCGCTGCTCGTCGACACCCGCACCGACGCGCAGCGCCGGGAACAGGGCAACCTGCCCGGCGCGGTCGTCATCGACCGCACGGTGCTGGAATGGCGGCTGGACCCGGCCAGTGAGTGGCGCATTCCCGAGGCCACCGGGTACGACCGGGAGATCGTGGTGGTGTGCCGGCAGGGGTACAGCTCCAGCCTGGCCGTGGCCAGCCTGCGGACGCTCGGCCTGCACCGCGCCACCGACATGGTCGGCGGGGTCCAGGCATGGCTGGAGGCGGGGCTACCGATGTCCGACCGCCCCGCCGACATCCGCTACTGACACCACCCACAGCGGTCACGCGGGACAGCGGTCGCCGGCAGCCCCAGGACGCACCCCCCGGGTCAGCGCGGCGCTCCGGGCGGGATGAACGGCAGCCCGGCGGGTGGACCGCACTCGATCAGCCGCCACAGGGCGGCGGTGTCCAGGTGCTCCTCGACCAGGTCGCCGAGCAGGTCCAGGGAACGCTCGCGGGCGGCGGCGAAGCTGGTGTCCGGGGCGACCCGGAAGCCGGTACGGCCGGCGAGACGGGCCGCGTCGGTGAGGAACCGGCGGCGGAACGCGTCGGACTCGAAGGCCCCGTGCCAGTGGGTGCCGCACACCGCGCCGAGCACGGCCCCCTCGCCGGTGCCGTCGTCGTACGACAACAGGGGCGGCAGCGCCGGGTCGGCCGACGAGACGTACCCGTGGTGGATTTCGTAACCCCGGACCGGGACGCCCGCGTCGGCGGCGGCGGTGCCGGCCGCCTGCCGGACCGTCTTGCGCGCGGCGAAGGTGACCTCGACCGGCAGCAGGCCCAGCCCCGCGACGCTGCCCGCGCGGCTCTCCACCGGATCGTGCACGGCCCGGCCGAGCATCTGGAAGCCGCCGCAGATGCCCAGCAGCGGCTTCCCGGCCGCCGCGTGGGCGGCCACGGCGTCGGCCAGTCCGGTCCGGCGCAGCCAGGCGAGGTCGGCCACGGTGGACTTGGAACCGGGCAGGACGACGATGTCGGCGGCGGCCAGCTCGGCCGGCTCCACGGTCAGCCGGACCCGGACGCCGGGCTCGGTGGCCAGCGCCTCCACGTCGGTGGCGTTGCTGATCCGGGGCAGCCGGACGACCGCCACATCCAGCCAGTCCGTGCCGTGCGGGGCCGCCGGCCGGCCGAGCACCCGGCCGTACGCGAGCGAGTCCTCCGCGTCCAGCCACAGGTCCAGGTGCCAGGGCAGCACCCCGTAGGTGGGGCGGCCGGTGGCCCGGGTCAGCATGTCCAGCCCCGGCTGGAGCAGCCCGAGGTCGCCCCGGAACTTGTTGATCACAAAGCCGGCGACCAGCGCCTGGTCGGCCGGGTCGAGCAGGGCGACGGTGCCGAACATCGAGGCGAACACGCCGCCCCGGTCGATGTCCCCGACCACGATCGTGGGCAGGCCGGCGTGCCGGGCCAGCCCCATGTTCACGTAGTCGCCGGCCCGCAGGTTGATCTCCGCAGGGCTGCCGGCCCCCTCGCAGACCACCACCTCGTACGCCTCGCGCAACTCGGCGAGCGAGGCGAACGCCGCCTCGGCGAGCCGGGGCCGCAGGGCATGGTAGTTGCCGGCGGTGACCGTGTCGACGGCCTCGCCGAGCAGCACCACCTGGCTGGACCGGTCGCTGCCCGGCTTGAGCAGCACCGGGTTGAATCGCAGGTCGGCCGCCACGCCGCAGGCCGCCGCCTGCATGGCCTGGGCCCGGCCGATCTCGCCGCCCCGGCCGTCCGGGCCGACCACCACCGCCGAGTTGTTCGACATGTTCTGCGCCTTGAACGGCGCGACCTTCACCCCGCGCCGGCGCAGCCATCGGCAGATCCCGGCGGTGAGCACGCTCTTGCCCGCGTCGGAGGTGGTCCCGGCGACCAGCAGCCCCCCACTCACCGGCGGTCGCCCCCGGCGGCGGGCTGCCGGGAGCCTCCAGCGGCGGACGGCCGGGAGCCTCCAGCGGCGCGCGGACGGGCGCCTCCAGCGGCCCCTATGGAGCTGCCCGCACGAACGGGGCGGCCGAACAGGGCCTCCGCCGACGCCCCGCGCCAGCCGCGCGCACCGGCGGCGAGGCCCCGCCAGCCCGTCCTCGCCACCGCGTTCCTCGCCACCGCGCCGAGAAACCGGCCGAGCGTCACCGGGTACGCGGCGGCCAGCCCGAGCGCCGCCAGCCCCACCGCGCCGGAAACCTTCGCCGCCCGCCCCAGGTGGCGTGCCTCCGGGCGGGGCCCGTCACCGAGGTAAGGTCGCACCTCCGACCGCCCGAAGTAGACGTTGCGCCCGCCCAGCCGTACGCCGAGCACGCCCGCCATCGCCGCCTCGCACTGCCCGGCATTCGGGCTGGGATGGTCGTTGCGATCTCGCAGCCACACCCGCCAGGCCCGCCCCCGGTCCCCGTGCGCTGTCGGGGCCACGGCGATGGTGAGCAGCCCGGTCAGCCGGGCCGGGGCGAGATTGAGCAGGTCGTCCAGCCGGGCGGACGGGGTACCGAAGCGGGCGTACCGGGGCGACCGGTGACCGACCATCGCGTCGAGGGTGTTCGCCGCGCGGTAGCCGAGCAGGCCGGGCAGCCCGGCGACCGCCCCCCACATCAGCGGCGCGACCACCGCGTCGGAGGTGTTCTCCGCCACGGACTCGACGGTCGCGCGGGCCAACTCGGGCTCGTCCAGCGTGGACGGGTCCCGCCCGCACAGGTGCCCCAGCCGACGACGGGCCGCCGGCAGGTCCCCGCCGCGCAGCGCGCGGCCCATCATCTTCGCCTCGTGGCGCAGGGTGCGCCCGCCGAGCACCGTCCAGGTGGCGGCGGCCATCAGCACGGCCCGGCCAACCGGCCGGCGTCGGGTGGCCACCGTCGCCGCCACCCCGACCAGCACCGGTACACCCACGGCGAGCGCCGTGAACGCCGTGCCGACGGCCCGGTCCGGCCGGTACACGCGCCGTTCCAGCGCACCGGCCGCCCGACCGAAGCCGGCTACGGGATGCCAGCGGCGCGGGTCACCGAGCAGGGAGTCCAGGGCATACCCTGCCACCAGCCCAGCCGCGTTAGCCACGGCGACCGACTGCCGCACCTGCCACCACCTCCGGCCGGCCAGCCTAGCCGCCCCCGGAAACCCCCACAC
>NZ_SMKJ01000295.1:0-8319 GCF_004348615.1 Micromonospora sp. KC207 | reverse complement strand
GGACTCCCCATGACGTTCCAGGTGTACGACACGACGCTGCGCGACGGCGCCCAGCGGGAGGGGCTCACCTACTCGGTGGTCGACAAGCTGGCGGTCGCCCGGCTGCTCGACGAGTTCGGCGTCGGCTTCATCGAGGGCGGCTGGCCGGGCGCGGTGCCCAAGGACACCGAGTTCTTCCGCCGAGCCCGCACCGAACTCGACCTGAAACACGCCCTGCTCGTGGCGTTCGGGGCCACCCGCAAGGCCGGCGTCGCCGTCGCCGACGACCCCCAGGTCCAAGCGCTGCTCGACGCGCAGACCCCGGCCGTCGCGCTGGTCGCCAAGGCCGACCTGCGGCACGTCGAGCGGGCACTGCGCACCACTGCTGCCGAGAACCTGGCGATGATCCGGGACACGGTGCGCCACCTGGTCGCCGAGGGGCGGCGGGTCTTCGTCGACGGCGAGCACTTCTTCGACGGCTACCGGCACGACCCCGCTTACGGCGCGGAGGTCGTGCAGACCGCTCTTGCCGCCGGCGCCGAGGTGATGGTGCTCTGCGACACCAACGGCGGCATGCTGCCCTCCCACGTCACCGCCGCGATCGCCGACCTCACCGCCCGCACCGGCGTCGACCCCGCCCGCCTGGGCATGCACGCCCAGAACGACACCGCCTGCGCGGTGGCCAACACCATCGCCGCCGTCGAGGCCGGGGTCCGGCACGTGCAGGGCACCGCCAACGGGTACGGCGAGCGCCCCGGCAACGCCGACATCTTCGCCGTCGTCGCCAACCTTCAGCTCAAGCTCGGGCTGCCGGTCCTACCGGAGGGCTGCCTGGAGCAGATGGTGCGGGTCTCCCACGCCATCGCCGAGATCGCCAACATCGCCCCCGACACCCACCAGGCGTACGCCGGGGCCGCCGCCTTCGCCCACAAGGCGGGGCTGCACGCGAGCGCGATCAAGGTGGATCCGCTGCTCTACAACCATGTGGAGCCCACCGTGGTGGGCAACGACATGCGGATCCTGGTCACCGAGATGGCCGGCCGGGCCAGCGTCGAGCTCAAGAGTCGTGAGCTGGGCCTGGACCTGGCCGGCCATCCGGAGACCCTGTCGCGGGTGACCCGGCGGGTCAAGGAGCTGGAGGCCGGAGGCTGGTCCTTCGAGGCCGCCGACGCCTCGTTCGAGCTGCTGGTCCGTTCCGAGCTGCCCGACGCCGCCCCGGCGCGGCCGTTCGCCCTGGAGTCGTACCGGGTGCTGGTCGAGCACCGGGAGGACGGCGCGGTGGTCTCCGAGGCCACCGTCAAGATCCGGGTACGCGGCGAGCGGCTGATCGCCACCGCCGAGGGCAACGGCCCGGTCAACGCCCTCGACGAGGCGCTGCGGGTCGGCCTGTCCCGGCACTACCCCGAGCTGCACGACTTCGAGCTGGCCGACTACAAGGTGCGCATCCTGGAGGGCAGTCACGGCACCGGCGCGGTGACCCGGGTGCTGGTGGAGACCGCGGACGGGGCGGGCCGCGACTGGACCACGGTCGGCGTGCACCCGAACGTCGTCGAGGCGTCCTGGCACGCCCTCGTCGACGCCCTCACCTACGGTCTGGACCGCGCCCACGTGTAAGGAGGGGCCCCTAGTTGACGCCCGCGGTAGAGAAGGGTTCCCTGCTCACCATCGCAGGCGGGGCGGGCGCGGTGCGGACGCGTGGGGCGCGCGGGACGGGTGCCGGTGCGGTGAGGGGGCTCAGGCGGCGGGTAGGCGCAGCTCGGCGAAGACCGCGCGGTGGTCGCTGCCCGGCACCCAGCGCACCGACACCGACCGGACGGCGATCCGCCGGTCCACCAGCACGTGGTCGATGGTCACCGGCGGGATCGGGTCACCGTCGTAGGGCCCCCAGGTGCCGATCAGCCCGGCGCCGGTGGCGTCGGCCGCGTCGACGTACCCGGTGGCGAGCAGGTCACGCAGCAGAGCGTGGTCGAGGGTGGCGTTGAAGTCCCCGGCGAGGATCGACAGGCCCGCGTCGGGGGTGGCCGGCGGCTGCGCCTCCAGGTCGGTGCGCCAGAACCCGACCTGGTCGATCGCGTGCGGGGCCGACGGGTGGACCGACTCGACCCGTACCGGCGGTCCGCCCGGCGGGGCGATCGACCCGTACGCCTGGGTGAAGCCCCAGCCGCCGCGGTTCTGCCGGATGCCGCCCCCGGCGATCGGGAAGCGGGCGTAGAGCCCCGAGCCGGTGGTGCCCAACTGCGCGTTGAGCTGCCGGTGCGGCAGCAGATCGGCCAGTCCGAGCCGGTCCAGCTCGGCTGCCGCGCCCGGGGTGAACTCCTGCACGGCCAGCACGTCGACCCGTTGGCCGCGCACCAGGTCGACCACGGTGCCCGCGTCGGCGGCGCCGGCCAGCAGGTTGGCGGTGAGCACCCGCAGTGTCGGCCCACCGGCCGACGGCTGCGCCGAGGCCATCGCCCGGGGCGCGACCATGGCGAGCAGCGCCACCGCGACCAGGGCCGCGACCGCCGCGGGCCCACGGCGTCGCAGGGCGAGCGCGAGCAGCAGCGGCACGGGCGTCCAGGCCGCGACGTACGGGGTGAAGGCGACCGCCTGCACCGCGGGCCCTCGTTCCAGGCCGGGCAGGCGTACCGCCGCCCACACCAGCCCGGGAGCCACGGCAAGCCAGCACAGCCAGGTCCGCGCCCGGGCGGCGCGGCCGGCGGCGGCGCGGGCGTCGTCGTACGTGATCACGGTCGACACGGTAGCGGCACCGTCCTCACGCCGGTGCCGCAGGTGGCCGCCCGACCGGCATCCGTGAATTGTCGAGCGTTCATGTTTCGCAATTAACCGGGCGGCCCGAAACAATCTGAAACGCGGTCCTCCGCCATTGACCCCGCGCTTTTGTCGGTGCTACTTTCCACCTGGTTCCGGCCTCGAAGTAAAAGTGGTAATGGCTGCTCAATGTGAGTGTGATTGTTCTCCGCTCCCAGATTGTCCTCACCCTGAGGACGGTTATTGCGGCGGCTTTACGCGGTGCTGGAAGGCTCGGATCAAGCCGGCTCGTTGTTCGCGAGTCGGTCGTGTCGACACGGTCAACAAAAGGGGGACCTGTCATGGCAAGACTCATTTCCCGTAGGGCGGTCGCGGTCACGTTCGGCGCGCTGGTGCTGACGCTGGCCGGCGGGGGGATCGCCGCCGCCCAGACCGCCACGGCGGCCAAGCCCGCGGCCCAGAGCGGCCAGCCGGGCGACCATGCCGCCGCGCCGGCCGGCCAGCCGCAGGTGACGGCGGCCGAGGCGGCGGCGGCCAAGGCGGCGCTGAAGGAGGGGGTGAGCCCCTCCTACATCAACGGCTCGACGTCCTTCGCCGTCGTCAGCAGCACCGGTGTCCTGCTCCGCTCGCGGGACGCTGTCTCCGCGACCAAGTACGGCCCCGGGCAGTACCAGGTCATCTTCAACCGCAGCCTGACCAAGGCCGCCTTCCTGGCCACCATCGGCACAACGGACGATTGCTGCGTTCCGCCGGCCGGCGAGATCTCGGTGGCGCCACGGCTGTCCACGCCGAACGGGGTCTTCGTGCAGACGTACGACTCCGCCGGGGTGCCGGCGGACCGGCCGTTCCACCTGGCCGTGTTCACTCCCTGACCCGTCGGGAACCGAGGGCGCCGGCTCCGGCGACGGGGCCGGCACCTTCGTGCCGCCCGCGACCGGTCCGTCCCTTCGGGGGTGTTGACGACGGTCGTCCCGGTTAGGGGGCAGCACGCCCGTCGAGTGCCGTGGATTCCGACGTTTGCCCGACGGCCGGCACGGGAAGCAAGCACCGTGACGGACATCTCGGACACCCTGGCCAGCCTGCCCACCGCAGTCGATCCCGATCCGAGCGGCGTCGAGCTGGAACAGACCCTCTTCGAGGTCAAACGCGTGATCGTCGGGCAGGATCGGCTCGTCGAACGCCTGCTCACCGCCCTCGTCGCCGGCGGCCACTGCCTTTTGGAGGGGGTCCCCGGCGTGGCGAAGACCCTCGCCGCGCAGACCCTCGCGACCGTGGTCGGCGGGATTTTCTCCCGGATCCAGTTCACCCCGGACCTGGTCCCCTCCGACATCGTCGGCACCCGCATCTACCGGGCGTCGAAGGAGAGCTTCGACGTCGAACTGGGGCCGATCATGGCCAACCTCGTGCTCGCCGACGAGATCAACCGGGCGCCGGCGAAGGTGCAGTCCGCGCTGCTGGAGGCGATGGCCGAGCGGCAGGTCTCCATCGGCGGGCGCGCCTGGCCGGTCCCCGACCCGTTCCTGGTGCTCGCCACCCAGAACCCGATCGAGTCGGAGGGGGTCTACCAGCTTCCCGAGGCGCAGCGGGACCGGTTCCTCATGAAGATCGTCGTCGACTACCCCGGGGACGACGACGAACTGGCGATCCTCTACCGCATGAGCACCGACCGGCCGACCCCGCGCCGGGTCCTCGACCCCGGCCGGCTGCGCGCGCTGCAGCGGAGGGCCGGCGACGTCTTCGTGCACCACGCCGTCGCCGAGTACGTCGTGCGGCTGATCCTGGCCACCCGGGACCCGGGCCGCTTCGGGCTGCCCGAGATCGCGCCGCTGCTCGCGTACGGGGCGAGCCCCCGGGCCACCCTCGGCCTGGTCGCCGCCGCCCGGGCCCAGGCGCTGCTGCGGGGGCGCGACCACGTGTTGCCCGAGGACGTCCGGGAGTTGGCGGTGGACATCCTCGCCCACCGGCTGGTGCTCTCCTTCGACGCGGTCGCCGACGGGGTCAGCGCCGAGGCGGTGGTCCACCGGCTGCTCGGGGTCGTGCCCCCACCCAGGGTCGCCACCCACCACACCGGGTACGCCGCCGCCGACCTGGCGGCGGCGTGAGCGGCCGGTCCGCCGGGGCCGGCGGGAGAACGTGGGCCGCCTCGCGAGCGGGGGTGACCGGGTGACGAGGGCAGCGTGGGCCGCCGCGCGAGCCGGGGCGGTCGGCGGAGCCGGGACGGTCGGGGGAGCGTGGGCCGCCGGGGAGCCGTCGTCCGACCCGACCCTGGCCGACCTCGCGCCGGACCGGCGGCTGCGCCGGCTGGAGCTGACCGTCACCCGCCGCCTCGACGGGCTGCTGCACGGCGAGCACCGGGGCCTGCTGCCCGGCCCCGGCAGCGAGATCGCCGGCAGCCGCGAGTACCGGCCGGGCGAGGACGAGGTACGCCGGATGGACTGGGCGGTCACCGCCCGTACCGCCGTGCCGCACGTCCGCGAGGTCGACGCCGACCGGGAACTGACCACCTGGCTGCTGGTCGACGCCAGCCCCAGCATGGAGTTCGGCACCGCCGAGCTGGACAAGCGCGAGCTGGCGGTGGCCGCCGTGGCGGCGGTCGGCTTCCTCACGGCCGGCTCCGGCAACCGGCTCGGCGCGCAGGTGCTCGGCCCGCACGGGTTGCGCCGGTTCCCCGCCCGTGGCGGGCGTACCCACCTGCTCGGACTGCTCCGGGCCCTGCTGGCCGCGCCGCGCGCCGCCGGGGTCGACCCGGGCGCAGCGCCCGGCCTGGCCGAGGGGCTGGCCGCCGTGGGGCGGGTCGCCGCCCGGCGCGGCCTCGTCGTGGTGGTTTCCGACCTCCTCGACGGGCTGCCGGACGACCCGGCGGCGTCGCCGCCCTGGGAGGCGGCGCTGCGCCGGCTCGCCGTGCGGCACCAGGTGCTCGCCGTGGAGGTGACCGACCCGCGCGAGCTGGAACTGCCGGACGTCGGCCTGATCACCCTGGTAGACCCGGAGACCGGTCGGCGGCGGGAGGTCTTCACCGGCGACCGCCGGCTGCGCGCCCGGTACGCCGAGGCGGCCCTCGCCCAGCGCGCCCAGGTCCGCCAGGTGCTGCGCCGGTGCGGGGCGGCCCACCTGCCGCTGCGCACCGACCGGGACTGGTGCGCCGACATCGTCCGGCACGTGCACGCCCAGCGCCGGCTCGCCCTGGCCCCGGCGGCCGGCCGGGCCGGCCCGGCGCCCCGGCCTGGCGCGCTGCGGGGAGGTGCCGCGTGACCTGGCAGTCGCCCCTGCGGCTCTGGCTGCTGCTCGGCGTCGCCGCGCTCGCCGTGGGCTACCTGCTGGCCCAGCGCCGTCACAGCCGGTACGCGGTCCGCTTCACCAACCTGCGGCTGCTCGACCGGGTGGCCCCGGACCGCCCGGCGTGGCGGCGGCACGTGTCGGCGGGCCTGTTCCTGGCCATGCTGGCGCTGCTGGTGGTGGGCTTTGCCCGGCCCAGCGCCGAGGTACGGGTGCCCCGGGAACGCGCCACCGTCATGGTGGCGGTCGACGTGTCCACCTCGATGCTCGCCTCCGACGTGAAGCCGGACCGGCTCAGCGCCGCCAAGGACGCGGCCCGGCGCTTCGTCGACGGCCTGCCCGACGAGTTCAACGTCGGGTTGGTCGCGTTTGCCGGCAGCGCCGCCGTGCTGGTGCCGCCCGGCACCGACCGGGAGGCCCTGCACGACGGCATCGAACGCCTCGCCGAGGGCAGCACCGGCGTGCAGGGCACCGCCATCGGGGAGGCGATCAACACCTCCCTCGGCGCGGTGAGGGGGTTGGACAGCCAGGCCACGAAGGACCTGCCGCCGGCCCGGATCATCCTGCTCTCCGACGGCGCGAACACCTCCGGCATGGACCCGATGGAGGCCGCCGCCGAGGCGGTCGACGCGAAGGTGCCGGTGCACACCATCTCGTTCGGCACCCCGTCCGGTTTCGTCGACCGGGGCGGTCGGCCCATCCAGGTGCCGGTGGACGGGCAGACCCTGAAGGCGGTCGCCGACTCCACCGGCGGCGGATTCCACGAGGCGACCAGCCGCGAGGAGCTGCGGGCGGTGTACGACGACATCGGCACCTCCGTCGGCTACCGCACCCAGCGGCAGGACGTCTCCGCCCGGTTCATCGGGCTCGGACTGATGCTGGCCATGGGTGCGGCGGCGGGATCGATGCGGTGGTTCTCCCGGCTGCCCTGAACGGCTGCCTTGTGCGCGGCCGGCCGGAACGGCCGGACATCCGGAAGAGACGCGGACGTGAGGAGCAGCGGATGGCAGTACAGACCGGACTGGGCGAACCGCGCGGGCCGTGGTTCGTCTCGCCCGACCTCGATGCCGACCGGCGCGGCCGGCGGGAGGTACCGGGTCGGGGCGGCGACGGCCGGCAGTGGAGCTGGCAGGGCCGGCTGCTGGCCGCCGCCGGGGTGGTGGCGCTGTCCACCCTGTCCGGGGCGGCGGCCGGCGCCTGGGTCGCCGACTCCGCCGCCGCGCCGGGCCCGACGGCGGCGTCCGCCGCGCCGGTGCCGGCGGAGCTGGTGACCGCTGCCGAGCGGACCGTGCCGGGGGTGGTGTCGGTGCTGGTCGGCGGGGGCACCGGGGGCTCGGCGACCGGCTCCGGGTTCGCCATCGACGACCAGCAACACCTGATCACCAACGACCACATCCTGGCCAGGGGCGGCGGTGCGGCGGTGACGGTGGAGCTGCCGGACGGCCGGCGGTTCGCCGCCGAGGTGGTCGGCCGGGAGCCGGGCAGGGACCTGGCCGTGCTCCGGGTGCCCCCGGGCGCCGGCCTGGCCCCGTTGCCGCTGGCCAAGCCGGGCGCGACCCGGGTCGGCGAGCCGGTGCTGGCGGTCGGCTCCCCGCTCGGGCTGGCCGGCACGGTTACCGCGGGTATCGTCAGCGCGCTCGACCGTCAGGTGCGCCTCGGCGCGAACCGGCACCGCGCCGTGCAGACCGACGCGTCCATCAACCCGGGCAACTCCGGCGGCCCGCTGGTCAACGCCCGAGGTGAGGTGGTCGGGGTGAACACCGCCATCGCCACCATCGACGGCAGTGGATCAATCGGCATCGGCTTCGCCATCCCGATCGAGCAGGTGCGGCAGAGCGCCGACGCGATCATCGGCAAGGGCGGCTGACCTGGGCGGGGTCCGCCGTCCCGCCCGGGACGGAAGGTAAAGTGTCAGAAATCGGGCGCAGCCGCCGGCATGGGCGACGGCCGGGCCAGCACCGCGTCCCTCGGCGATTCCCGTAGCCACCCACGGTGCCCGCGTGGGGCGCTAGCCTTCTGGCGTGGACGACGGACTGCGGGTGACCGACCGGCTGATCGTGCCGGGTGCCGAGCTGCGGGAGCGGTTCTCCCGCTCGTCGGGCCCGGGTGGGCAGGGCGTCAACACCACCGACTCGCGCGTAGAGCTGAGCTTCGACGTGGCCGGCTCGCCGAGCCTGACCGAGCCGCTGCGCGCCCGGGCCCTGGACCGCCTGGCCGGCCGGCTCGTCGACGGGGTGCTCACCGTCGCCGCCAGCGAACACCGGGCCCAGCTCGCCAACCGGGAGGCGGCCCGGGAGCGGATGGCGGCGCTGC
>NZ_SMKJ01000294.1:0-8419 GCF_004348615.1 Micromonospora sp. KC207 | reverse complement strand
GGCGGGGCGGGTGGTCAGCGACGACGAGCGCGGCCTGCTGGTCTACATCGCCCGCAACTCGCCCGGGGCCCACGAGGTGACCGAGGCCGGGCTCACCATGCGGGCGGTGCCGTTCACCGAGTGGATCACGTCGTCGTACCGGCTGGCCCTGGGCCGCTGGGACGGGCCGGCGCTGCTGAAGTTCCTGCCCGTGGGCGAGGCCCACTCCGTCTGGTGGTTCTCCGACGCCGACGGCCGGTTCAGCCACTGGTACGTCAACCTCGAGGAACCCGGCGTGCGCTGGGACGACGGCGACGTGGCCGGGGTGGACATCGTCGACCAGGACCTCGACGTGGTGATCCGACCGGACCGGAGCTGGCAGTGGAAGGACGAGGAGGAGTTCGCCGAGCGGCTGGCCTTCCCCGCCGACTACTGGGTGACCGACGAGGCCGCGGTCCGGGCCGAGGGGAAGCGGGTGATCGCCCGGGCCGAGGCCGGCGATTTCCCGTTCGACGGCACCTGGTGCGACTTCGTTCCGCCGCCCGGGTGGGACGTGCCCGAGGCGCTGCCACCGGGCTGGGACCGCCCGCCCGCCCGCTGAACGGGACGCCGCCCGCCCGCTGAACGGGACGCCGCCCGTTCGTCACCTTCCGTGTCGAGGCGCTGACAGTTGCTGGTGAAGGCGCAGCTCAGCCGCGTACCGTCGGGGTCAGGTCACCTTCGCTTGGAGGCCGCCATGGCCGACCGGCTCGATATCCGCACCCCGGGCCCCGCGTGTCGCCGACGCCGCGCGGTCGGCTCCCGGCGGTGGTCGCGGTGACCGGGGCCGGATCACTCGACGCGGCCCGGCGGGTGCTCGCGGCGCGGCGGGCCGACATCGTCCGGCGGTACTCCGCCTCGGGCACCGGGATCGGCCGACCCGACCCGACCGGCCCCTACGTCATCACCGTCTACGTCACCGATCCGGCCCTGGTGCCCAACGGGCCGGAGCGCGTCGACGGGGTCCACCTGCACTTCGTGCTGACCGGGCCGTTCCGCGCCGGCCCGCGCTGAGTGCCACCAGCCAGGAGGCGGATCATGACCGACCCGACCGATGTCAAAGCCCGCGCGCTGCACTGGTCGGCCCGCCGGGGGCCGCTGGCCGGGCTGCTCGCCGACCGCAACGTCACCGGCCTGGCCTACGGCCGCCGCGCGGTGGCCGGCCGCCGCACCGAGGAGCCGGCGGTCGTCGTGTACGTGGTGCGCAAGGTGCCGGCGGGGTTCCTGCCGCAGAGCCGGCTGCTGCCCCGCCGGCTCGCCGTCGGCGGCGACTCGGTCGAGGTCGACGTGGTGGAGACCGGCCCGTTCTTCGCGCAGGCGTTCACCGGCCGGGAGCGCCCGGTGCCCGCCGGGGTGAGCGTCGGGCACGTCGACGTCACCGCCGGCACGCTCGGCTCGCTGGTCACCGACAACACTGACGGCGCGTGGTGCCTGCTGAGCAACAACCACGTGCTGGCGAACGTCGACGCCGGCCGGGTCGGCGACGCGATCGTGCAGCCCGGGCCGTACGACGGGGGAGCGTCCCCGGCCGACACGATCGCCACCCTGCGGCGGTTCGTGCCGCTGGAGGCGGCCGGCAACACCGTCGACGGCGCGATCGCCCAGGTGCTCTCCCGCGACGACGTGGTGGACCGGGTGAAGGCCGACCTCGTCCCGGTCGCCACCGCCGACCATCCGGCGGTCGGCCTGCTCTTCGCCGGCTCCTGCAACCGGACGCTGCTGAACCCGATCGACGAGGTGCTGCGCCGGCTCGACGTGACGCTGCCCGCAGGCCCCGGGGCCACGGCCGGGGTGGACCTCGGCAGCCATGTGGAGAAGGTCGGACGCACCACCGAGTACACCACCGCCACCGTGCTGGAGATCGACGTCACGGTGCACGTCGACTACGGCCCGGGCCACGGCGTGCTCGGCTTCGACGGGCAGATCGCCACGGCATACCTCTCCGAGGGTGGGGACTCGGGATCGCTGGTCTGCCTGGGCGGCACCGGCGGCGCGGAGGACCACTGCTGACCCCGCCGCCGGCCGCCGACTGCCCACCGCCGCCAGGACCGCCCGCCCGCCGCCGCCGGCCGGCAAGAACCGGATTAAATGGTACGAAGTGCACGTTAGGCTGGCGGGGTCGGGCGATCCGGCCGGCCGATGTGAGGAATCCGGGCTCGATCTGGCAGAATGGTCCGCTGGTATCCGGCGCGCGTCCGGCGCCCTCTACCCCGGGCGCGTCGCCAGTCCACCGAGTAGTCTCCGGCCCAACCCCACTGTGCCGGTCGGCGCTCACCCGTGCACCGCCCGGACCGGGCCGGTGAGATCGCAACAGGAGCGAAACAACTGTGGCCGTAAAGATCCGGCTCCTGCGGATGGGCAAGATCCGCAACCCGCAGTACCGCATCGTCATCGCCGACTCGCGCTCCAAGCGTGACGGTCGCGCGATCGAGTTCGTCGGTGTGTACCAGCCGAAGGAGGACCCTTCGGTGATCGAGGTCAAGTCGGAGCGGGTCCAGTACTGGCTGTCCGTCGGCGCGCAGCCGAGCGAAGCCGTGCAGCGCCTGCTGGAGCTGACCGGTGACTGGCAGAAGTTCAAGGGCCTGCCGGCGCCGCCGCCGCTGAAGGTCGCCGCCGAGCGGGCCGACCGCAGGGCGGCGTACGAGGCCGAGGCGAAGGCCGCCGCCGGCCTGGCCGACGCCCCGGCTAAGCCGGCCAAGAAGGCTGCCAAGGCCGAGGCCGAGGCGCCGAAGGCCGAGGCGCCGAAGGTCGAGGCGGCGAAGGCCGAGGAGCAGCCCGCCGCGGGCGCTGGCGAGCAGGCCTGACATGGCCCTGCGTCCGGCGCTTGAGCACCTGGTCAAGGGCATCGTCGACCACCCGGACGACGTCCGGGTCCGGCTGGTCGACAACCGTCGGGGCAAGCGGCTGGAAGTCCGCGTGCACCCGGAGGACCTCGGCACGGTGATCGGGCGGTCCGGCCGGACCGCCAAGGCGTTGCGCCAGGTGATCGGTTCCATCGGCGGGCGCGGCGTGCGCGTCGACATCGTCGACTCGTACTGATGCGGCTCATCGTCGGCAGGATCGGCAAGCCGCACGGCATCCGCGGTGAGGTCACCGTCGAGGTGCGCACCGACGAGCCCGAGGCACGCTTCGCGCCCGGCTCGGTACTCGCTACCGAGCCGGGCGCGGTGCCGCCGGCCAATCCCGCTCCCGGCCCCGGTGTGCCATTCCGGGTCCCGGCCGAGCTGACCGTGGAGTCCGCCCGCTGGCACCAGGGGCGGCTACTGGTCGTCTTCGACGGAATCCTGGAGCGGGACGTCGCCGAGGCGCTGCGCGGCACCCTGCTCGGGGTGGACAGCGCCGACGTGGCCCCGCCGGAGGACCCGGAGGAGTTCCACGATCACCAGCTCGTCGGGCTGGCCGTGGTCACCCCGGCAGGCGAGCACCTCGGCGAGGTGGTCAAGATCGACCACGCGCCCGCGTCCGACCTGCTGGTGCTGCGCCGCCCCGAGGGGCGCACCGCGCTGATCCCGTTCGTCAAGGCGATCGTCCCCGAGGTCGACCTCGCCGGCGGGCGCATCGTCGTGGACCCGCCCAGCGGTCTGCTCGACCTCTAGGTCCTGGAGTACCTGCGCATGCGCGTCGACGTCGTGTCGATCTTCCCTGAGTACCTCGCCCCGCTCGACCTGTCGTTGGTTGGCAAGGCCCGGGCCAACGGGACGCTGCGGCTGGCCGTGCACGACCTGCGGGGCTGGACCCACGACGTGCACCGCACGGTCGACGACACGCCGTACGGCGGCGGGCCCGGCATGGTGATGCGGCCCGAACCGTGGGGAGAGGCGCTCGACGCCCTCGCCCCGGCCGAACTGGCCCCGGACGGCGTCACGCTGCCCCGATTGCTGGTGCCGTCCCCGGCCGGTGAGCCGTTCACCCAGGCCATGGCGCACGAGCTTGCCGCCGAGTCGCACCTGGTCTTCGCCTGTGGCCGGTACGAGGGCATCGACCAGCGGGTGCTCGACCACGCCGCGACCCGGATGCGGGTGACCGAGGTCTCCCTCGGCGACTACGTGCTCTTCGGCGGCGAGGTGGCCGTGCTGGTGATCCTGGAGGCGGTCACCCGGCTGCTGCCCGGGGTGCTCGGCAACGCCGGCTCGCTGGACGAGGAGTCGCACGCCCACGGGCTGCTGGAGGCGCCGATGTACACCAAGCCGGCGACCTGGCGCGGCCACGAGGTGCCGGAGGTGCTCCGCTCCGGCGACCACGGCCGGATCGCCCGCTGGCGGCGCGACGAGGCGCTGGTGCGCACCGCCACCCGCCGGCCCGACCTGCTCGCCGCGCTCGACCCGGCGAGCCTGGACAAGCGGGACAGGTCGGCCCTGGACCGGGCCGGATTTCCGCCGCCTGCGGGGGATGTGGCAAAGTAGGGAGGTTGCCGCATCCGCCTGCGCCGTGGGCAGATGCGAGGATCCTCGACCGGGGCCGCCCGCGGTCACCACCCGGGGATCAGAATCACCCATTCGCGCACCGACTGACGGTGCGCCGTGAGCCTCACGAGGACGCAGCGATGAACATCCTGGACGCCCTTGACGCCCAGTCGAAGCGGGTCGACATCCCCGAATTCCGCGCCGGTGACACCGTCAAGGTGCACGCGCGGGTTGTCGAGGGCAACCGGTCCCGGGTCCAGATCTTCCAGGGCGTCGTCATCCGCCGCCAGGGCGACGGCCTGCGCGAGACCTTCTCGGTCCGCAAGGTCAGCTTCGGCGTGGGTGTCGAGCGGACCTACCCGGTGAACAGCCCGGCGATCGACCGGATCGAGATCGTGACCCGGGGTGCCGTGCGTCGGGCCAAGCTCTACTACCTGCGCGAGCTGCGGGGCAAGAAGGCCAAGATCAAGGAGCGCCGCGAGAAGCAGCCGAGCTGACTTCCTGCTCGCCACGCCGCCTGAGCTGCGCTGATGTCGTAAGGGCCGACCCCGGTTACGCTGGTCGTACGGGCGCAGGCGGGCATCGATGCGTGCGGCGTCAGCCGCGGTCGCGGATCGTCCCACTACCGCCCGTGGGGCCTCGACGAGGCTCCCGGGCGGTAGTGGCGTTCCTGTGAACCGGGGAGTGGCATGGTGCGGACGCTTGACGAGGGCAGCGAGGTCGATCCTTGGCGCCGGCGGGACCGGCGTGCCCGCCGGCAGATGCCGCTGTGGCAGGAGTTGCCGCTGCTGCTGATCGTGGCCTTCTGCCTGGCGGTGCTGATCCGCACCTTCCTGCTCCAGGCGTTCTTCATCCCCTCCGGCTCCATGGAGGACACGCTGCTCATCGGCGACCGGGTGCTGGTCAACAAGGTCGTCTACGACGTACGGGACCCGCAGCGCGGCGAGGTGGTGGTCTTCCGGGGCACCGACAAGTGGGTCGCCCAGGAGGTCCAGGAGCCCGAGCCCGGGATCGTCGGCAAGTTCGGCCGCACCATCGGTGACCTGGTCGGGGTGAGCCGCCCCGGCGAGAAGGACTTCATCAAGCGGGTGATCGGCCTACCCGGGGACCGGGTGCGCTGCTGCGACGCGCAGGGCCGGGTCACCGTCAACGACGTACCGCTCGACGAGCCGTACGTTGTCCGGGACTCGCCGCTGGACCTGCCGCCGAACCCCCGCGAATGCCGGTCGCGACGCTTCGACGAGGTGGTGGTCCCGCCTGGTCAGATCTTCGTGATGGGCGACCACCGGCTCGTCTCCCAGGACGCCCGCTGCCAGGGTCCGGTGCCGATCGACAACGTCGTCGGCCGGGCGTTCGCGGTGGTCTGGCCGTCGTCGCGGTGGGCGTCGCTGCCGGTGCCGCAGACCTTCGCCACGGTCACCAGGCCCGCCACGACGGCCGGGGAGTCACCGGCCCCGGTGCGGCCCACCGGCACTGGCGGTGTGCTGCTGCTCGTCCCCGTCTCGGCTGCGCTGTCCGTTCTCGCGCGTTCCAGACGGCCGGCCCGCTTCCGGCGACGTAGGCTCCACCCGTGATTGACGAGCAGACCGACAAAAAGAGCGGCTCCTTCTGGAAGGAGCTGCCCATCCTCCTGGGCGTGGCGATCCTGGTCGCGGTGCTGGTACGGGCCTTCGTGCTGCAGACCTTCTACATCCCGTCACCGTCCATGGAGAACACTCTCGAAATCAACGATCGGGTGCTGGTCAACAAGCTGGTGTACGACTTCCGGTCGCCGCACCGCGGCGAGGTGGTGGTGTTCAAGGCGCCCACCGAGTGGAGCGGCAACCCCGACGGCGAGGACTTCATCAAGCGGGTGATCGGTGTCGGCGGCGACCACGTGGTCTGCTGCGACCCGCAGGAGCGGCTGGTGATCAACGGCAAGCCGATCGACGAGCCGTACATCTTCTCCGCAAACGGCCAGCATGACAAGGCGGCCGACCAGGAGTTCGACATCACCGTGCCGCAGGGGCGGCTGTGGGTGATGGGCGACCACCGCTCGGCGTCCGGCGACTCGCTGGAACACTGGCAGCAGTCCGGGCAGAACATCGACAGCGCCACCATCCCCGAGGACCAGGTGGTCGGGCGCGCGTTCACCGTCTTCTGGCCCGTGGACCGGGCCACGTGGCTCACCGTGCCGAGGTCGTTCGACGGCGTCCCGAACCCCTGATCCGCCCGCCAGACCCCAGCGGCTCCCGGGTGGGCATGGGCGTCGGGGGCCGCGTCTGGCAGGCTGGGACGGTGACGGTCTATACCCCCCGGCGCGCGGCGCGCGTGCTGCTCGTCGACGCCGCCGACCGGGTGCTGCTCCTCGTCGGTCACGACCCGGCGCGGCCCGACCACCAGTACTGGTTCACCCCCGGCGGCGGGCTGGAGCCGGGGGAGCCCCCGGCGGCCGGTGCCGCCCGGGAGTTGGCCGAGGAGACGGGCCTGCTGCTGACCCCGGCCGAGCTGGGCGAGCCCGTGTCGTGGGAGCGGGTCCGGTTCCCGTTCGACGGCGTCCACTACGAGCAGGATCAGCAGTTCTTCCTGGTCCGGGTGGCCGAGTGGGAGGTGGACACCGCGGGCTTCGACGACGTCGAGCGGGGCTGCATCACCGGGCACCGCTGGTGGCCGCTCGACGAACTGGCCAGCACTGCCGAGCGCTACTACCCGGCCGACCTGCCGGCGCTGCTGCGCCGGGTGCTTGCCGCGCCCCCCGAGGCGCCGGCCCCACCGGCCCGGGCGACCGACCCCGCCGGGTCCGTGTCCACCGCCGACCCCGCATCCGGCCCCGCCGGGTCCGCCGGGGTCGGGTCCATCGCCGGGGGTGCGCCGTGCTGACCCCGCCGCGCACGGTGGTGCGCCGCGAGGCCGGGCTGTACGCGCTGGAGCGTGCCCTGCAACGCCGTGGCTTCCGGCACGTGGCCGGTGCCGACGAGGCCGGGCGGGGCGCCTGCGCCGGCCCGCTCGTCGCCGCCGCGGCGGTGCTGCCCGAGGGGCGGCGCGGCGAGATCGACGGGCTGGCCGACTCCAAGCTGCTCACCCCCATAAGCCGGGAGCGCGTCTACGACCAGGTGGTCGCCCGCGCTCTGGCGTACGCGGTGGTGGTGATCCCTGCCGACGAGGTCGACGCCCGGGGCCTGCACGTGTGCAACCTCGCCGCGATGCGCCGGGCGCTGGCCTCGCTGACCACCCGCCCGGACTACGTGCTGACCGACGGCTTCGGCGTCGATGGCCTGGACGTGCCGGGGCTGGCGGTGTGGAAGGGCGACCGGGTGGCGGCCTGCGTCGCGGCGGCCAGCGTGCTCGCCAAGGTCACCCGGGACCGGATCATGGTCGAGCTGGACGCGTCGTTCCCCGGCTACGGCTTCGCCGAGCACAAGGGCTACATCACGGCGGAGCACACCGCGGCCCTGCGGGAGCACGGCCCGTGCCTGGAGCATCGATTTTCGTACGTCAACGTGGCCACCGTCTCGGGCCTGGACGGGCGGCCACCCAGATCCCGCCGACCGGTGGGTGCGAGGCCGGTCGAGCCGATGGAGCGCTTCGGCGCGTCAGGGGGTACCGTCGGCGTGGCGTTGGGCGAGCAGCCCCGACCTCCCGCGCCGGTGGGGGAAGATGTGGTCATGGAAGGCGGAGTGCGATGAGCGCGGAAGATCTCGAGAAGTACGAGACCGAGATGGAACTCCAGCTCTACCGGGAGTACCGCGACATTGTCCGCCAGTTCTCGTACGTGGTGGAGACAGAACGACGCTTCTACCTGGCCAACCAGGTGGACCTGCACGTGCGCAACTCCGACGGCGAAGTCTACTTCGAGGTCGAGATGCACGACGCCTGGGTGTGGGACATGTACCGTCCGGCCCGGTTCGTCAAGAACGTCCGGGTGATGACGTTCAAGGACGTCAACGTCGAGGAGCTCGAGAAGCCCGACATCTCCCTGCCGGCCGACTCCGGATTCGGCGGCTGACGGCCCCCTCCCC
>NZ_SMKJ01000293.1:0-8715 GCF_004348615.1 Micromonospora sp. KC207 | reverse complement strand
GCCTTCACCCCCGGCCCCGGCCTGCAGATCGTCGGCGCGATGAAGCGCGGCCAGCGCACCGGCACCTCGATCCGCTACTGGCACGACGCCCGGTACTTCGAGACCGGTGCCTCGCTGGACGCCGAGGCCGTCCGGCTCAAGCTGCGCAACACCGCGTTCCTGGTCCCCGGCGTGAGCTACCTGCTGCGCGACCACACGGGCGAGGAGCCGGTCGAGGAGACCTTCCACTTTCCCAACGGCCTCACCGACATGGTCGAGTTCCTCGCCCCGGCGGGCGACCGGCCGGTCTCCGGCACGCTGCTGGTCACCGGCGAGGGCACCTACCGGGAGAACGCCGCCGACGCCAACGGCGTCATGCAGTCCAACGTGCAGCGGCGGGCCGAGGTCGAGATCGCGTTCCGCTGGGGCACCGGCTACGAGCGCACCGTCGAGTGCTTCACCAACACCATTCGCAACGCCCACGGCGGCACCCACCGCAAGGGCTTCGAGCGCGCCCTGGCCCGTGCCCTCGCCGACGCGGCTCGCGCCGCCCGGGGCCTGCTGCGGCCCAAGGAGGACGCGCCCACCCTGGACGACGTCCTGGAGGGCATGACGGCCGTCGTGCACGTGCGGATCCCCGAGCCGCAGTTCACCTCGCAGACCAAGGACGAGCTCTCCACCGCCGGCATCACGAAGGTGCTTCAGGGGCTGGTCGAGGCGCACGTCAAGGCGTGGTTGGAGGACCGCCGCACCAAGGCCGAGGCCCGCACGGTGCTTCAGAAGATCGTCGACGCGGCCCGGGTCCGGCTGACCCAGAAGCAGCAGAAGGACGCGGCCCGCCGCAAGACCGCGCTGGAGGGCGCGTCGATGCCGGCGAAGCTGGTCGACTGCCGCGCGTCAGGCATCGACAGAAGCGAACTGTTCATCGTGGAGGGGGACAGCGCTCTCGGGACGGGGCGACTTGCCCGATCCGCCGAATATCAGGCACTTCTTCCGATCCGCGGCAAGATCCTCAACGTGCAGAAGGCCAACCTCCAGCAGGTGCTGGACAACGCCGAGTGCGCCGCCATCGTCCAGGTGCTCGGGGCCGGCTCCGGCCGCACCTTCGACCTGTCGTCCCTGCGGTACGGCCGCGTGCTGATCATGGCGGACGCCGACGTGGACGGCGCGCACATCCGTACCCTGCTGATCACCCTGTTCGCCCGGTACATGCGCCCGCTGATCGAGGCCGGCCGGCTCTACGCCGCGATGCCACCCCTGCACAAGATCACCACCAGGGGGCGCAACCCGCAGACGATCTACACGTACACCCAGGCGGAGATGGAGGCGACGGTCCGCAAGCTGGAGAAGGCCGGCCGGCAGATCGTCACCCCGATCCCCCGGTTCAAGGGGCTCGGCGAGATGGACGCCGACGAGCTGTGGGAGACCACGATGAACCCGGCCACCCGGGCGGTCCGCCGGATCACCCTCGACGACGTCGACGCCGCCGAGCGGATCCTGGAGTTGCTGATGGGGGAGAAGGTCGAGCCGCGCCGCAACTGGCTGATCGAGTCCGCCGACCGGGTCGACCGGGACGCGATCGACGCATGAGGACCACCGACCCCCGCCCGACCCCGGCCCGCCGGGGGAAGCGCCGCCCGACCGTGGCCCGCCGAGGAGAGAGCTGAACCATGGCACGTCGTAAGAACACCGGTCCCAGGGCGGACCTGGCAGCCTTCGACCAGGCCGGCGCGCGGGTCTTCGACAACCCGCTGGTCACCGAGGTCTCCGACTCGTACCTGGAGTACGCGTTCTCGGTCATCCACTCCCGCGCACTGCCCGACGCCCGAGACGGCCTCAAGCCGGTGCACAGGCGCATCCTCTACTCGATGCACGAGGCGGGGCATCGCCCCGACCGGGCGCATGTGAAGTCGGCCCGGGTGGTCGGCGACGTGATGGGCCGATACCACCCGCACGGCGACACCGCGATCTACGACGCGATGGTCCGCCTGGCCCAGGACTTCTCGCTGAACGTCCCGCTCATCGACGGGCATGGGAACTTCGGTAGCCCGGACGACGGCCCGGCTGCCGCGCGTTACACCGAGGCCCGGATGTCCCACGAGGCGATGCTGCTGGTCGGCGAGCTGGGCGAGGACACCGTCGACGTCGAGCCGAACTACGACGGCTCGCTCACCCAGCCGACAGTGCTGCCGGCCGCGTTCCCCAACCTGCTGGTCAACGGCGCGTCCGGGATCGCGGTCGGGATGGCGACCAACATGATCCCGCACAACCTGGCCGAGGTCGTCTCCGCAGCCCGGTGGCTGATCAACCATCCGGACGCCGACCTGGACAAGCTGATGGAGTTCGTTCCCGGCCCCGACCTGCCGACCGGCGGTGTGCTGCTCGGCCTCGACGAGGTGCGCCGGGCGTACGAGACGGGGCGCGGCGTCGTGCGCATGCGCGGCCGGGTGGAGATCGGTCCCCTGGAGGGCAGCCGTGGCCGGCAGGCCATCACCGTGGTCGAGTTGCCCTACGGCGTCGGCGCCGAAAAGGTGATCGCCGCGGTCACCAACGAGGTCAACAAGACCAAGCGGCTCACCGGCATCGCCGACGTCAAGGACCTCACGGACCGGGAGAACGGCACCCGCCTGGTCATCGAGTGCAAGGTGGGGGTCAATCCGCAGGCGCTGCTGGCCGACCTGTACCGGCTCACCCCGCTGGAGCAGTCGTTCGGCGTCAACAACCTGGTCCTCGTCGACGGGCAGCCGCAGACCCTGGGGCTGAAGGCGCTGCTGGAGGTCTTCCTGCGGCACCGCTACGACGTGGTGACCCGGCGCAGCGCGTACCGGCGGCGCAAGCGGCAGGAACGGCTGCACCTGGTCGACGGCCTGCTGATCGCCCTGCTCGACATCGACAAGGTGGTCCGGCTGATCCGGAGCAGCGACGACGCCCAGGCCGCCAAGGACGGCCTGATGCGCCAGTTCAAGCTCTCGGACATCCAGGCAAGCTACATCCTGGACACTCCGCTGCGCCGGCTGACGAAGTTCGACCGGATCGAGCTGGAGGCCGAGCAGGAGCAGTTGCGCAAGGAGATCGCCCAGCTCTCCACCATCCTGGACGACGAGAAGGTGCTGCGGAAGGTCGTCTCCGACGAGCTGGCCGCCGTGGTGAAGAAGTTCGGCACGGAGCGGCGGACCACGCTGGTCGACGGGGACCTGAAGGAGGTGCTGGCCGCGTCCGCGCCGGCCGGCCCGCTGGAGGTGGCCGACGACCCGTGCCAGGTGATCCTCTCCGCCACCGGGTTGGTCGCCCGGACCGCGGCCGAGTCGGAGGAGGCCGCCGAGGGGCGCCGGCGCAGCGGCCGGGTCAAGCACGACGCGGTACGCGCCCTCGTGCACTCCACGGCCCGGGGCCGGGTGCTGCTGGTGACCAGCGCCGGCCGGGCGTTCAAGATCGACGTGCTGCCGTTGCCTGTGCTGCCGGAGCAGGCCGGCACGGTGTCGTTGCGCGGTGGCATGTCCGCCGCCGAGCTGGTGCCGCTGGAGCCCGGGGAGTCGGTGGTGGGGCTGGCGCCGCTCGGGCCGACCGCGGAGGGCTCGCCGGGGCTGGCGTTGGGCACGCGGCAGGGCGTGGTGAAGGTGTGCGCCCCCGACTGGCCGGTGCGTTCCGACGAGTTCGAGGTCGTCGGGCTGCGCGAGGGCGACGAGGTGGTCGGGGCGACCTGGCTCGCCGACGGTTCGGAGACACTGGCCTTCGTCACCTCCGAGGCGTCGCTGCTGCGCTTTCCGGCGTCGCTGGTGCGCGCGCAGGGGCCGAAGGGCGGCGGCATGGCCGGCATCAACCTGCCGGCGGGGGCGCGGGTGGTCTTCTTCGGCGCGGTCCGGGAGGACGATCCGTCCCATGGCGAGCCGATGGTGGTGACGTCCACCGGAGCGACGGTGAAGGTGACCCCGTTCGAGGCGTACCCGGCGAAGGGGCGGGCGACCGGCGGGGTGCGTGCGCAGCGGTTCCTCAAGGGCGAGACGGACCTGGTGGTGGCCTGGATCGGCCCTCGGCCGGTCGGTGCGACGGCGACCGGCGACCCCGTGGAGCTGCCTCCGGCCGATCCGCGCCGCGACGGCAGCGGCTTCGCGGTGATGTTGGGCCCGACGGTGGTCGGCCACCAGATCGAACGCAACTGACCTCATCCCTACCCCCGCCCCTGCGATCAACTCAGGGGGCGGGGGCGCGGAGGCGGGTGGCCAGGCGCATGCCGTGGTAGACCACCAGGGCGGCGGCGGTGCCGAGGGCGATGCCGTTGAAGGAGAGGTCGCCGGTGGCCAGGGTGTAGTTGGCCGCGCCGATGATCAGGGCGACGGCGGCGGTCATCAGGTTGACCGGGTCGTGGAAGTCGACCCGGTTCCCGATCCAGATCCGCGCGCCGAGGACGGCGATGAGGCCGTATAGGGCGGTGGTCGCGCCGCCGAGCACCCCGGCCGGCACGGTGAGGATCAGCGCGCCGAACTTCGGGCTTAGGCCGAGCAGCACGGCGGCCATCCCGGCCACCCAGTACGCGGCGGTCGAGTAGACGCGGGTCGCCGCCATCACGCCGATGTTCTCCGCGTACGTGGTGGTGCCGGAGCCGCCGCCGGAGCCGGCGAGCACCGTGGCCAAGCCGTCGCCGAGGAACGCCCGGCCCATGTCCCGGTCGAGGTTGCGGCCGGTCATCGCGGCGACCGCCTTGACGTGCCCGGCGTTCTCCGCGATCAGCACGAGGATGACGGGGATCACGAGCACCGTCGCACGCAAGCTGAAGCTCGGCGCGTGGAACTCGGGCAGGCCGATCCACGCCGCCTCGCGCAGCCCGTCGACGGCCTTCGGGTCGAGGCCGTCCAGGGCGGCGGCGAGCAGCCAGCCGACGACCACGCCGAGCAGGATGGACAGCCGGGCCGCGAAGCCCCGGAACGCCACCGTGGCGAGCAGGATCGCGGCCAGGGTGAGCACGGCGATCAGCGGCTGGGCCTTGACGCCGGTGCCGCTGCCGCCCCCGTCCCAGGCGACGGGGGCGAGGTTCAGCCCGATCAGCGCCACGATGGCGCCGGTGACCACGGGCGGCATCAGCGCGTCGATCCAGCGCGCCCCGGCGAGCTGGACGACGAGGCCGACGGTGGCCAGGGCGGCGCCGGCCACGACGATGCCGCCGAGCGCGGGGCCGATGTCGCCGCCGGCCTTCGCGGCCAGCACCGGGGCGATGAACGCGAACGACGACCCGAGGTACGACGGCAGCCGGTTGCCGGTGATCACCAGGAAGAGCAGGGTGCCGACGCCGGAGAAGAACAGCGTGGTGGCCGGCGGGAAGCCGGTGATCAGCGGCACGGTGAAGGTGGCGCCGAACATCGCCACCACGTGCTGCACACCGACGCCGAGGGTGCGCGGCCAGGAGAGCCGCTCGCCGGGGTGGACCACGTCACCCGGGCTGACGGAGCGGCCGTCGCCGTGCAGGGACCAGGGTGACCAGCGGGAACGTGCTTCGGTGGGGGTCTGGGTCATGGCGCGCCCTTCGCGTCGACGGCGGTGAGGGGCGTGGACCCTGGAAGTGTTTCTAGCAGAGGGCGTGTTCTTGGCGCGCGGGCAGCCAGCGCTCGTGTCCCGGCGTCGGGCCGCTCGTGTCGCGCGTCGGTGCCCGCGTCTGGCCCCGGTACCCGGGGTTCCTCGCGGCCCCTATGGAGCTGCCCCGGATGTGCGCCCAGAGGTGGCCGACACTCCGGGTCGCCGACTGACGACGCTGCGACTGACGACGCTGCGACTGACGGCGCTGCGACTGACGGCGCTGCGACTGACGGCGCTGCGACTGACGGCGCTGCGACTGACGGCGCTTCGCTGCCAGTAGCACAAACGGGGCAGCTCCATAGGGGCCGAGACCGATGCCCTCGGTGCCCGACCCGGCCCGGCAACACACCCGGCCCGGCAACACACCCGGTGTGGGCGGCGCTCAGGCGACCCCGGCCGGGCGGAACTGGACGCTGACCCGGGGCCCGACCGGGCGCGCGGTCTTCGGGATCGCGTGCTCCCAGGTGCGCTGGCAGGAGCCGCCCATCACCACCAGGTCGCCGTGGCCGAGCGGGAAGCGCAGGCCGGGCCCGCCGCCGCGCGGGCGCAGCAGCAGCGGGCGCGGCGAGCCGAACGAGACGATGGCGACCATGGTGTCGGTGTGCGCCGCGCGGCCGAGGGTGTCGCCGTGCCAGGCGACGCTGTCGCGACCGTCGCGGTAGAGGCACATTCCGGCGGTGACGAACGGTTCGCCCAGCTCCGGGGCGTAGTGCGCAGTCAGGGCCGCCCGCGCCCGGGTGAGCGCCGAATGAGGCAGCTCCCGGTGGCCGGCGTACCAGCAGAGCAGCCGGGGAACGTCGACCCGCGCCTCGTACATCGTGCGGCGCTCGGCCCGCCAGGGCACGTCGGCGAGCAGCACGTCGAAAACCGCGTCGGAGCCGCGTACCCAGCCGGGCAGGTGGTCCACCCAGGCGCCCCGGCCCAGCGGGTGCCGGCGCAGCCCGGCGAGCGGGCCCAGCCCCGGCCCGTCGTCGGTGAGGTCGAGCATGGACGGCTGGTAGGCGCCACCGGACATGTGCGCAGCCTACCTGGCTTTTCGTACACGCGTGCGAGTGCGGTCTGGCCCGTCACCCGCCGGTCACCTGCCGCACACGTGGGCGTAGCCGCCCGTCGCCGAGACGGGTCTAGCGTGGTTGCGCTCCGCCCGGCACCGGGTGGGCGTCGCCGGTGCCGGGAGGGGACCCACCCATGCGGAGCCGGCTCCCCACCGCCGCGAGGAGGCCGCCCGTGCAGGGTCAGCTCACCACCGCCCTGACGGCCGTGCCCCGGCGGGCGGTGCCCGGCCGCGCGGCCCGCCCCGCCCGGTGGCTGGCGGCCTGGCTCGCCGCCGCGTGGCTCGGGCCCCTGCTGACGTACGCGGCGGGCATGGCCGGCGTGCTCCCACTGGTGCTGCTCGGTCTGACGGCCGGGCTGCTGCGCAGTGGCCGGACCCTGCTGGACCGGCTGGTGCTGGCCGGTGGGCTGCTGGCCGGCGCGACGTGCGCCGCCGGGCTGCTCTTCTCCGTCTGGCCGTGGGGGCTGCACCCGGTCCCGGTGGCGGGGACCGCGCTGACGGTCCTGCTCGGGATCGCGGCGGCCACCGGTCGCCGGCCTCGGCTGCCCCGCCCGGTCGCCGCCGACCTGTTGCCGGTGGGCGCGTCGCTGCTGGCCGCCACCGCGCTGGCGTGGCCGTACCTGCGCGCCGGCGACCTCGCCGGCCGCCTCGCCTACTCGATGACCGGCGAGGACAACAGCCGGCACCTGGCCACGATAGAGGGGATCCGGGCCGTCGGCGGGTACCTGTTCACCGACCCGCAGGCGGCGGCCCGGATCGCCCCGGAGGGGATGGTCTGGTACCCGCAGGGCTTCCACCTCACCGCCGCGCTGCTGGACACCTTCCTGCGCTCCTCGACGGGCCCCGCGGGCCCGGCCGACGCCCTCGGCCACTACCTCGGCTGGTCGGTCGGGGCGTGGGGGCTGCTGGTGCTCGCCGTGACGTGGGCGGCGAACCGGCTCGCCGGCCGGCAGCTCGACCTGCCCCGTGCCCTCGCCCTGACCGGCGCGGTCACGGCCGCCTGCCTCGGCTCGGAGCTGGCCCGCTTCGTCGTGTACGGCTACCCCGGCGAGAGCCTCGGGCTGGCCGCGACGGTGCTGCTGGTGGCGCTGACCTGCCGGCCGGTGGCCCGTACCGGAACCCAGGTGGCCGTGGTCGGCGCGCTGTGCGTGACGGTCGGGTTCGCGTACCTGATGTTCCTGCCGGTGGTCGCGGCGCTGGTGGTGGCCTGGCTGGTACGCGACCGCCGCCGGCTGCGCCGCCGCCCGGTCGTGCTGTCCGTGGTGGCGGTGGCCGTGGCCGTGCTGACGCCGCTGCCCGCCGTCGCCGGCCTGCTGCGCACCGACCAGGTCGACAACGTGGCCACCGGAGGCGGCGTGTTCCCCCGCTACGACGCGTTCCTGGCCCTCGCGGGTCTGGTCGGCGCGGGCCTGGTCGCCGGCCGGCGGCTGCCCGTGTGGCGGCGCTACGCGGGCGCGCTCGCCGCGGCGGGTGCGTTCGCGGCCGGTTTCCTGCTCTACTTCCGGGCGTTGGGCACCGACCCGCGCTACTACTACGGCAAGACCCTGCACCTGCTGCTGGCGGTGCTGTTCGTCGGCGCGGGCGCGCTGCTCCTGCTGCTGCCGCCGCCGTGGCGGGCGATGGCCGGTCGCCGGGCCGGCGGGCCCACACGGTGGGCGGTGGCGGGGGCGGTGGTGCTGGCCTGTGTCGGGCTGGCGGGGCTGCCGCGCGGCACCGGGGTCTTCGCCCAGCCGTTCGGCGACCGGGTCACCACCTGGGCGGCGGCCTGGTGGTCGGGGTCGCTGGCCCGCCCGAGCCCGGCCGCGCTGACGGTCCGCGCGCTGGCCCGGCCGCCGGCCGCGCCGGACACGGTGACGGTGGTGGTCAGCGACCGCCGGCGCGAGGGATACCTGGTCACGCTCTTCGTCTCCACCCTCCAGGGCACCGCCGGGGCGTCGGGAACGGCGGTGTACCGGCTGCCGCTGTCCGAGCCGGCCCGCTGCGCCGCCGTGGTGCGGGCGGTGCCGGGGCGGATCCGCTTCCTGGCCGCCGACGCGGCGGCGGCCCGGATCGTCGAGGACCTGCTCGCCGCGCGCCCGGAACTGCGCGCCAGGGTCACTCTGGAGCTGCTGCCC
>NZ_SMKJ01000292.1:0-8726 GCF_004348615.1 Micromonospora sp. KC207 | reverse complement strand
CCCGGTGCACCGTGCCGCCCCCGTGCACCTGCTCGATCCGGTAGTCGCGGGCCCGGCGCAGCAGCTCGACGACCGCCGCCGTCTCCTCCCACAGGACGGTGAGGATGCCGACGTCGGCCGACCGCTCCGCCGGTCCGTCCCCCGCGGTGCCGAAGGCGGGGCCGACGGGGTGGTTGTGCTGCGCGGCGTTGACGTCACCGCCGAACGAGACGGTGCCGCCGCTGACCTCCAGCCCGGCGTTCCGGGCGGGGTGGGCGCTCATCGTGCCGTTCCCTCGCCGCCGTAGCCGCCGTCGGTTCGGGTGCTGCGCCCCGCCGAAAAGTCGAGCACGGCGGCGAGCAGCCGCCGCTCGATGATCCGCTGGTGCTTGTCGATCTCCTGGGTCTGGACGTTGGCGGGTGCCGGCGGCCACCCCGAGCTCTTGCTCGCTCACCCGCGTTCCGTAGTCGTACCTCTGCCGGGATGGCCCGTCGGCGCGGAACCAGGAGGAGTTGACCAGGGCGGTCGGTGCGTGATGCGTCATGGTGTCCCGTCCGTGGACAGTCGTGGGTCGGTTGGGCCCGGAGGCGGTCGGAGGGGGCGGCCGGTCGCGGTCTTCGCTGCCCGCGCGGCCGAGCACGTTTATGTGACTGTGACCATAAGTCGACGGTAGGCGCGAAGCTAGTTCATGTCAACAAGACAATTAGTTGTTGCCCGTCGCCGTCGGAGTACCCGATGTCGCCGTACCGGGCGGTGGATATGGTCGACGGGTGAACCGACTCGCGAGCGCCACCAGCCCGTACCTGCTTCAGCACGCCGACAACCCGGTGGACTGGTGGCCGTGGTGCGACGAGGCGTTCGCCGAGGCCAGGCGGCGCGACGTGCCGGTGCTCGTCTCCGTCGGCTACGCGGCCTGCCACTGGTGTCACGTCATGGCGCACGAGTCGTTCGAGGACGCGGGCGTCGGGAAGCTGCTCAACGACGGCTTCGTGGCGATCAAGGTGGACCGCGAGGAGCGGCCCGACGTCGACGCCGTCTACATGACCGCCACCCAGGCGATGACCGGTCAGGGCGGCTGGCCGATGACGGTCTTCGCCACCCCGGACGGCATCCCGTTCTTCTGCGGGACCTACTTCCCGAAGCCGAACTTCGTCCGGCTGCTGGAGTCCGTCGGCACCGCCTGGCGGGAGCAGCGCGAGGCCGTGCTGCGGCAGGGCTCCGCGGTGGTCGAGGCGATCGGCGGCGCGCAGGCCGTCGGCGGCCCGACCGCCCCGCTCACCGCCGAGTTGCTCGACGACGCCGCCGCCCGGCTCGCCCGCGAGTACGACCGCGACAACGGCGGCTTCGGCGGGGCCCCGAAGTTCCCGCCGCACCTGAACCTGCTCTTCCTGCTGCGTCACCACCAGCGCACCGGCTCCGCAGAGAGCCTGGAGATCGCCCGGCACACCGCCGAGGCGATGGCCCGGGGCGGCATCCACGACCAGCTCGCCGGTGGCTTCGCCCGGTACTCGGTGGACGCGCACTGGACCGTGCCGCACTTCGAGAAGATGCTCTACGACAACGCCCTGCTGCTGCGGGTCTACACCCACCTGTGGCGGCTCACCGGCGACCCGCTCGCCCGGCGCGTCGCCCGCGACACCGCCCGCTTCCTCGCCGACGAGCTGCACCGGCCGGGCGAGGGCTTCGCCTCCGCGCTTGACGCCGACACCGAGGGGGTCGAGGGGCTCACCTACGCCTGGACCCCGGCCCAGCTCGTCGAGGTGCTGGGGGAGTCAGACGGCCGCTGGGCCGCCGACCTGTTCGCGGTCACCGAGTCCGGCACCTTCGCCCCTCATCCCGCCTCCGCGCCGCAGGGCGGCATTCCGGACGGAAGGAAGGGCGTCGAGCACGGCACGAGCGTGCTGCGGCTGGCCCGGGACGTCGACGACGCCGACCCGGCGATCCGGGGGCGCTGGCGGGACGTCGTCGGGCGGCTCCTCGCGGCCCGGGACACCCGCCCCCAACCGGCCCGCGACGACAAGGTGGTGGCCGCCTGGAACGGCCTGGCGATCACCGCGCTCGCCGAGTTCGTCCGCCTCGTCGAGGCGGTCGGGACCGGCGACGAGCAAACCGACGCCAACCTGCTGGAGGGGGTCACGATCGTCGCCGACGGCGCGCTGCGGGACGCCGCCGAACACCTGGCCACCGTGCACCTCGTCGACGGCCGGCTGCGTCGGGTCTCCCGCGATCGTCTGGTCGGCGAGCCGGCCGGCGTGCTGGAGGACTACGGCTGCGTGGCCGAGGCGTTCTGCGCCATGCACCAGCTCACCGGCGAGGGGCGCTGGCTGGAGCTGGCCGGCGACCTGCTGGACACCGCCCTGGCCCGGTTCGCCGCCCCCGGCGGCGGGTTCTACGACACCGCCGACGACGCCGAGCGGCTCGTCACCCGGCCGGCCGACCCGACCGACAACGCCACCCCGTCGGGCCGGTCCGCGATCGTCGCCGCCCTGGTGACGTACGCGGCGCTGAGCGGCCAGCCCCGGTACCGGGAGGTTGCCGAGGCCACCCTCGCCACCGTCGCGCCGATCGTCGCCCGGCACGCCCGGTTCACCGGGTACGCGGCGACCGCCGGCGAGGCGCTGCTCTCCGGCCCGTACGAGATCGCCGTGGTGACCGACGATCCGGCCGGCGACCCGCTCGTCGCAGCCGCGTACCGGCACGCCCCGCCCGGCGCGGTGCTGGTCGCGGGCCGCCCCGACCAGCCGGGCGTGCCGCTGCTCGCCGACCGGCCGATGCTCGACGGCCGACCCACCGCGTACGTCTGCCGGGGGTTCGTCTGCCAGCGCCCGGTCACCACCGTCGAAGACCTCCTCGCCCAGTTGCAAGGAAGGGCCCCCTGTTAACGCATTCGGTATAGCGGGGTACCCCTTTCACCCACACCCGCGCCCCGCGCGGTCCCGGCCGCCGCGCGCTGACGGCCCGCCGTGCTCCGGCGGCGCGGGGTCCGCAACCGACCACCCGGCCGGTGGGCGGTGCCGACCTCCGGGCGGGGCGAGGTCGGGCCGCCGCTAGGCTGGCCCGCGAGATGGATACCCGAACCGGTCTGCCTGTTGTCGGCATGGTGGGAGGCGGCCAACTGGCCCGGATGACCCACCAGGCCGCGATCGCCCTCGGTCAGTCGCTACGCGTGCTCGCGCAGGCTCCGGACGACGGCGCGGCCCTGGTCGCCGCCGGAGTCCAGTACGGCGACCACACCGACCTCGCCGCGCTGCGCGCCTTCGCGAAGGGGTGTGACGTGGTCACCTTCGACCACGAGCACGTGCCGACGCCGCACGTTCGCGCCCTCGCCGCCGAGGGGGTGAAGATCTTCCCGCCCGCCGACGCCCTGCTGCATGCCCAGGACAAGCGGGTCATGCGGGATCGGCTCGGCGAGCTGGGCGCGCCCAACCCGGCGTGGCGGCCGGTCGCCGAGCCGGCCGACCTGGTCGCCTTCGGCGAAGCGCAGGGCTGGCCGGTGGTGCTGAAGGCCGCCCGGGGCGGATACGACGGCCGGGGTGTCTGGCCGGTCGACGACGCCGCGCAGGCCGCCGAGCTGGCTGCCACCCTGCTGGCCGGCGGCACCCGGCTGATCGTCGAGGAGCGGGTCGCGCTGCGTCGCGAGCTGGCGGTGCAGGTGGCCCGCTCGCCGTTCGGGCAGGTCGCCGCGTACCCGGTGGTGGAGACGGTGCAGGTCGGCGGGATCTGTGTCGAGGTGCTCGCCCCCGCCCCCGGCCTGCCCGAGGCGCTGGCCGTCGCAGCCCAGCAGCTCGCCATCGATTTGGCCACCGCGCTCGGCGTGGTCGGTCTGCTCGCCGTGGAGCTGTTCGAGACCCCGGCCGGGCTGGTGGTCAACGAGTTGGCCATGCGCCCGCACAACTCCGGACACTGGACGATCGAGGGGGCCCGCACGTCGCAGTTCGAGCAGCACCTGCGCGCCGTGCTCGACTACCCGATGGGGGACACCTCGCTCACCGCCCCGGCCGTGGTGATGGCGAACGTGCTCGGCGGGGAACCGGGCGGGATCTCCATCGACGAGCGGCTGCACCACCTCTTCGCCGCCGAGCCCGGCGCGAAGGTCCACCTCTACGGCAAGCAGGTGCGCCCCGGCCGCAAGATCGGGCACGTCACGGTGCTCGGCGACGACCTGGCCGACGTACGGGCGCGGGCCGCGCGGGCCGCACACTGGCTGACGAAAGGCGCACCGGCATGACCACCGTCGGGTTGATCATGGGCAGTGACTCGGACTGGCCGACCATGAAGGCCGCCGGCGAGGCCCTCGCGGAGTTCGGAATCGGCTACGAGGTGGGCGTCGTCTCCGCCCACCGCACCCCCAGCAAGATGATCGAGTACGGTCGCACCGCCGCTGACCGGGGCCTCAAGGTGATCATCGCCGGGGCCGGCGGTGCGGCCCACCTGCCCGGCATGGTCGCCTCGGTCACCCCGTTGCCGGTGATCGGCGTGCCGGTGCCGCTGAAGCACCTCGACGGGATGGACTCCCTGCTGTCCATTGTGCAGATGCCGGCCGGCGTCCCGGTGGCCACCGTGTCCATCGGCAACGCCCGCAACGCGGGGCTGCTCGCCGTCCGCATCCTCGCCGCCGCCGACGGGGACCTGCGGGCGCGCATGGTGGCGTACCAGGAGGGCCTGGCGAAGCTGGTCGCCGAAAAGGAAGCCGCCCTCCACGCCACTCTGACCTGACCGTCACCGCATTCCGCGCAGGGCGGTCTGGAGGCGGTCCTGCGCGCGGCGGCGGCGCTCGTTGCTCGCACCCAGGACCAGCAGCACCAGCCCCACCGGGATCAGCACCAACCAGGGGCCCAGGCTGAACAGCGCATGCACCGCCGCGATCGCGGTGACCGCCGCCCCGACGATCACCGGGGCCTGCTGCTGGCTGGTGGTGCCGAAGATCAGCACCGCCACCGCGCCGAGCAGCAGCAGCACCTGCCGCAGCATGCTGGAGTCGGTGGCCAGCACGATCGCCAGGGTCGGCACGAACGCGGCCACCAGCGCCGGCCCGTACGCCACCCAGCTCGACATGTCTGGCCGGTGCCGCAGCTCCAGCACCCCTACCAGCAGGGCCAGCACGGCGAACGGCAGCGTGTACGCCTCCGGCAGCGCCACGTCGGCGACCCGCATCAGGATCCACCAGGCGACGATCTCGCAGAACACCACCGCCCAGAACAGGATCCGCCGCTCGACCGGGCGGCGGTTCGGGCGGGCCGCCGCCACCCCGAGCACGGCGCCCCAGGCGGCCAGCAGCGCGGCGATGTGCCGGGGCGAGTCGAAGGCCAGCGCCAGGGCGATCAGGGCGGCGGCGTATCCGCTCCACTCCACCGTGGCCGCCTCGCGCTGCGCCTCCGGCCGGCGCAGCCGGGGCAGCGTCGCGGCGAACACCTGTAGGGCCGCCCCGACGGCCAGCACCCCGAACGCGGACCAGACCGCGGCCAGGCCCGCCACCAGCCCGACGACCAGCACGAACAACTGCGCCGTCAGCGAGGCGAACAGCCAGCCCAGGATGCGGGCACGCTGGGTGGTGCCGTACAGGGCGGCGACGATGCCCACGCCGACCGCCCCGCCCAGGGTGAACAGGGTCAACCCCCGGGTGGCCAGGCTGCCCAGCAGCCCGGCGCCGCCCCCGGCCAGGCCGATCACGAAGACCAGCACCCGGGCGGTGCGCAGCGACCGGGCCCGCTCCGCCGCCGGCGGGGGCGGGCTGAGCGCCAGCCCCAGCATCGAGATGGTGAACACCGACAGCGCGGCCAGCACGCTCACCGGCCAGCCGTGGCCCAGGGCGGTCGGCGCGATCAGCAGGGTCACCGCCGCGCCGGGCAGCACCACCGGCACGGCCCGGGATCGCTGGCCGCCGCTGAACCCGACGGCGGCCAGCGCGGCGGTCAGCGTCAGCAGCAGCGCGGTCAGCACGTGCGTCGGGTCGACCGCGCCCGCCGGCGGCGTGAGCAGCTCGGGCGGTGGCCCCTGCCACACCCGCCCCAACGCCCGGTACGGCTCGACCAGCGCCACCTGTAGCGCGGGCGCGAGCGAGGCGACGGCCAGCGCGACGGGCAGTGCCGCGGCGGCCAGCGCCCCGGCCGCCGGACTGACCCGCCAGCGCACCGCCGTCCCGTCGTCGTCGGGCGCCCGGCGCAGCGCGCCGTCGAGCAGCACCGTCCAGCGCCGGACCGGCTGCGCCGAGCCGGCCGGCGGCACGGTGGCGGCGCGGACCAGCTCGGCGAGCACCCCGAGCAGCGCGCCGGCCGCCGCGTACACGCCGGAGGGGAGGCCGGCCACGATGGCGGCGACCGCGCTGATCGTCGCGCCGCCGACGATGGCCGCGCTGGCGTACGGGAGAAACTGCGGGACCTGCCGGCGGACCGTGGCGACGGCGGCCAGGCCCAGGCTCGACGCGGCCAGCGCGGCCATCAGCACCACCTCGGGCGACCGGCCGAACTCGGCGGCCAGGGCGGCCACCGCGCCGGGGAGCGCGAGCAGGGCGGCCCCCGTCGCAACCCCACCGACCTGTACCAGGTGCGGCGGCATCCCGTCGGTCTCGACGTCGTCCACCAGCGGGGCGGCGAACACCCGGGCCAGGACCGCCACGACGACGCCGATGAGCGCGATTCCGCCCAGCGCCAGCGCGGTCGTCCACGGCCGGACCAACCCGGCACCGGCGGCGTGCAGGGCGACCGCCCCGGCCACGGTCACCCGGGACACCCCGGCGCGCGGGTCGAGCGACGCGGCGGCGGCCGCCCCGAAGACCGTGGCGACCGCGAGGCCGACCAGCACCGGGGACCACCAGGGCAGGTCGAGGGCGGCCGGAATGCCGATGGTGGCCAGGACGGCGGCAGCGCCCGAGACGTCGTACTTCCAGGGGGTCGGCAGCAGCACCCCGGCGGCGACGCCGAGCAGGGCCAGGGCGACCGGGGCCTGCCAGGTGGCCCCGCCGGTCGGCGCGGCCGGCCAGCCGGACAGGTCGCCCGCCCAGATCGGACCGGGGGTGGCCAGCACGCCCCAGCCGCCGCGCAGCGCGCTCCAGCCGGCGATCAGCCCGATCAGGGTGCCGCCGATGGCGAGGCCGAGGATCGGCCCGCGCCGCCACTGCTCGGGCATCGCCCGTGCCGCCGCCGCGACCACCGCCACCAGCGCGGCGGCCACCACGAGCTGGCCGCCCGGCGTGAGCACCGCCGCGACCCGGACCAGGGTCGCGATCAGTGCCGTGGTGACCGCGGCTGCGGCCAGGTCGGAGCCGTCCAGCGCCAGGTCCGCACGCCGCCCCGCGTCGATCGACGGGGCGAGGAAGACCAGCACGCCCGCCACGAGCAGCAGCGCGCCGACCCAGGCGTCGGCGGCGGTGGCCCCCGGCGCGCCGAACGCGGCGGCCGTCACCGCCAGCGCCCCGAGCCCGGTGCCCACCGTCAGCGGCATGGGGATGCGCCGCTCGGAGACCTGCACGAGGGCGGCGTGGCCGAGGGTGACGCAGACCGCGAGGAAGCTCGCCGCCAACACCGGCACGGTGGCCTCGCGCAGGCTCGCCGGGGTCGGCGTCGGGTCGGTCGGTACGGTCGCGGCGACGAACGCGGCGACCGTGCCCGGCAGCGCGAACGCCGCCCCACCGGCGGCCCACGTGGCGACGACGTCCGCGGCGGCGGGGATCATCCGGAGCCGGGGCACCACCGCGACCAGCGCACCGGCCACGAAGAGGACGAACAGCACGGCGGCGGTCAGCGCGGGCCGCGCCAGCCCGGCGCCCGCGCCGAGCAGACCGACCACGGCGGCGGCGACCGCGTGCACCGTGGCGGCCCGGGTCGTCGTGGCGGTGAGGCCGACCACGCCGATGCCGACCGCCGCGAGCACCATCGGCCACGGCGCCGCCGTCCAGCCCAGGCCGAACGACGCGGGGACGGCGAGCGCGGTCAGCGCCGCCCCGACCACCGCGAACTCGCGGCGGATCTGCGGGGGCAGCGCCAGCACCGCGGCGACGGTGAGCAGGAAGGCGCTGGCGGCGAGCTGCCAGGCCGCCGGCCCGACGGAGGCGGCCAGCTCCGCGGCGTACCGGTCGAGGTCCGCCGCCCAGGTCGGGGTGGCCGCCCGGGCCGGGGCCAGCCCGGCGCGCAGTGCGCCGCCGGCCACCATCAGGCCGCTGACGGTGAGCGCCGCCGCCGAGGCGAGTTGCGGCCCGCGCCGCGCGGCCTCCGGTACGGCCCGCACCGCCAGCCCGGTGAGCGTGATGACGACGGCGATGAGCAGCAGGGCCCGGCCGGGGAAGGCCACCGAGGCGACCCGGCCCAGCGCGCCGATCACCGCGAGGGTGAGGACGGCGGCGGCCACGTCCGGCAGCGGCGGCCGGCGCAGCACCAGCGCGCCGCCCAACCCCACCAGCGCGGCCAGCAGCAGCACCGCGCCCGCCCCGGCCGCCGCCGGCACCGTGCCGGCGCGCAGCAGCGCGGTCACCGCGTACGCCAGCGCCAGCGCCACCGCCGCGCCGTGCATCAGCCAGGTCAGCTCGCGCAGCGCCGGCACCGGGCGGGTCGTCGTGGCGACCGACGTGCCGCCGGTCGCGTCCAGCACCTCGCCGGACTCCTCCGGGTCGCCCTCCGGCCGGCTCTCCCCGCCGCCTCGCCGGCTCCCGGCGAGCCGGCCGCCCCGGGCGGATCGCCCGCCCCCGATCAGGTCGCCCTCGGCGGGCAGACCGTCACCGGCGGGCAGTCCGGCATCGGTGGGCAGTCCGGCAT
>NZ_SMKJ01000291.1:0-8759 GCF_004348615.1 Micromonospora sp. KC207 | reverse complement strand
TGCGTGTCCCGGCTGCTGCCGCCGGTCCTGGTCGGCCCGATCTTCTTCGACGTGCACCTGCCGGCCCGCTGGTCGACCGTGCCGCTGTTCGTGGTTTCCGCGACGGTGGCGGTGGTGCTCTGCTTCGGCTGCCGTTTCCTGGTCAACGCCACCGCGTACTGGCTCCAGGATGTCCGGGGCCCGCAGCTCCTGTGGACCCTTGGCTCGGGGGTGCTCGCCGGGCTCTACTTCCCGCTGCCCTTCCTGCCCGACGGGCTGTTCATGGCGCTACAACTGGCCACCCCGTTCCCGAGCCTCCTACAGATTCCGCTCGACGTGCTGGTCGAGCGGGATCCGCCGGGCGTGCAGGCGGGGCTGGTCGGGGTGCAGGTCGGCTGGGCGGTGGCGGTCCTCGCGCTGTGCCGGCTGGTGCAGCGCCGCGCCGAGCGCCGGCTGGTGGTGCAGGGTGGCTGAACCGGTGACGCTGCCCCGGCAGCGGCCCTCGCGGCGGCCCCGGCCCGTGTCCGGGCGGCTGCGGGCGTACGGGGCGCTGCTCGGGGCGCAGGCCCGGTCGCAGGCCGCGTACCGGGCGTCGTTCGTGGTGGACCTGGTCGGCAACGTCGGTGCCACCCTCTTCGACGTGGTGACCGTGCTGGTGATCTTCGGGGTGACCCGGGAGCTGGGCGGGTTCACGCTGCGCGAGACGCTGGTCATGGTGGGCCTGTCGGCCTGCGCGTTCGCCACCGCCGACCTGCTGGTCGGCAACGTCGAGCGGCTGCCCGCGTACGTGCGCACCGGGCTGTTCGACGCGGTGCTGCTGCGCCCGCTCGGCGCGTTGCCCCAGCTACTGCTGATGGACCTGCCGCTACGCAAGGCGTCCCGGGCGGTGTTCGGCCTGGCCGTGCTGCTGGTGGCCCTCGGCCGGGCCGGGATCGACTGGACCCCGGGCCGGGTGGCGCTGGCGCTGTTCGCCCCGCTGGCCGGGGTGGTCTTCTTCGGGTCGATCTTCGTGGCCACCACCACCGTGTCGTTCTATTGGACCGAGTCGGGGGAGCTGGCGAACTCGGTCACCTACGGCGGGCGCGACTTCACGTCGTACCCCGTCACGGCCTTCGGCGGCTGGTTCCGGGCGGTCTTCGCGTACGGGATGGGGTTCGCCTTCGTCAGCTACCAGCCGGCGCTGGCGCTGCTCGGCCGGGCGGACCCGCTCGGCCTGCCGGCCTGGGTCGGTTGGGTCTCGCCGGCGGTTGCGCTGGTCGCCGCCGCCCTCGCCGCCGCCGCCTGGCGCGTCGGGGTCCGCTACTACCGGAGTACGGGGTCATGAGCGTCATCGACGTGCGCGAGCTGCGCAAGGAGTTCACCGTCCGGGTGAAGGTCGGTCGGCTGCGCCGCGAGAAGCGTACCGTCGACGCGGTCGCCGGGGTCGACCTGCGCGTCGAGCGCGGCGAGATGCTCGGGTACATCGGCCCGAACGGCGCCGGCAAGTCCACCACCCTGAAGATGCTCACCGGCGTGCTCACCCCCACCTCCGGCGAGGTACGCGTCTGCGGACTGCGCCCGGTGCCCGAGCGCACCCGGCTGGCCCTGCGCGTCGGCGTGGTCTTCGGCCAGCGGTCCCAACTGTGGTGGGACCTGCCGCTGCGGGAGTCGTTCGACCTGCTGCGGCACGTCTACCGGGTGCCGGCCGCCGAGCACGCCGCCCGGCTGCGCCGCTGCCGCGACCTGCTCGACCTGGACGCCTTCGTGGACACCCCGGTCCGGCAGCTCTCCCTCGGCCAGCGGATGCGCGGCGAGCTGACCGCCGCCCTGCTGCACGGTCCGGAGGTGATCTTCCTCGACGAGCCGACCATCGGGCTGGACGTGGTGAGCAGGCAGGCCGTGCGGGGCTTCCTGGGCGAGCTGGGCCGCTCCGGCGACACCACCCTGGTGCTCACCACTCACGACCTGGCCGACATCGAGCGGCTGTGCCGACGGCTCGTGGTGATCGACCACGGCCGGGTGGTGCACGACGGCCCGATCGCCGCGCTGCACGACCGGTACAACTCCCGACGTCTCGTCGTCGCCGACCTGGACACCGCCCTGCCGGAGCCGCCGGAGCTGCCCGGCGCCCCGCTGTTGCGCATGGAGGCCGACGGGCACCGGCTGGTCTTCGCGCTGGAGTCGGCGGGCGTCGCCGAGGTGGTGGCCGCCCTGGCCGGGCTGGCCGCCCTGCGTGACGTCTCGATCGTCGAGCCGGACATCGAGGACGTCGTCGCCCGCCTGTACGCGGGTAAGGAGGGGCCCCTCGTTGACGCTTCCGGTACGGCAGGGGCCTCTTCTTGACAGGGGGCAGCGTTCAGATCGGGTCGCCGATGTTGACGCGGGGCTCCGGCGCGCGCATCCGGCGGAAGGTGATCGACCGCATGATCGCGTACAGGTAGAGGGAGCCGAGCCGCTGGTCGGACTTCGGGAAGCGCTCCCGAACCAGCTTGGAGATCTTCCGACTGATCAGCACCGAGTCGATCACCACGCCGAGGGCGAGCGCGCCCCACAGGATGTTCGAGATCAGCCGGACGATCGGCGGCATCGCCTGGTTGGAGCCGAGCAGCACGATCAGCGCCCCGCCGAAGAACCAGGTGCCCACCGTACGCCGGGAGTCGACCACGTTGCGGACCAGCAGCCGCTCCGGGCCACGGTCGCGCGGGCCGCCCTCGCGGCGGAACTCGGCCGAGGACTCGGCGCGCAACTGCCGCCGCCGCTCCCGCGCCTCCTCCTTGCTCAGCGGCTTGGCCGGGCCGGCCGGTCGGCGCCCGGCCACGGGCCGCTTCGGCGTTTCGCGGCCCTTGGCCGGGGTGTAGCCCCGGCGGGCGCGCGCGGATTCCTCGTCGGTCGTCACCGTGGTGACGGACTCGTCGACGAGGTCGGTGGACTTGCGGCGAAACAGCGACGGCACGTGGAAAGGGTAGCCACACGCCCGCGCCCGGTGCACATCGCGGTGCACCGGGCGCGGGTGGAAGCAGGCTGGGTCACGCCGGGTGGCGTTACGGGCGCTCGGCGTGGGCGCCCAGGTCGGCCAGCTTCGCCTCGAAGTCCTCGTAGCCCCGGTTGATCAGGTCGACGCCGTACACCCGGGAGGTGCCCTCGGCGGCGAGCGCGGCGATCAGGTGGCTGAATCCGGCGCGCAGGTCCGGGATGACCAGGTCTGCCGCGTGCAGCTTGCTCGGGCCGGCGATCACCGCGGAGTGCTTGAAGTTGCGGCGCCCGAAGCGGCACGGGGTGCCGCCGAGGCAGTCGCGGTATACCTGGATGTTCGCGCCCATCGTGTTGAGCGCCTCGGTGTAGCCGAGCCGCTGCTCGTACACCGTCTCGTGCACGATCGACAGGCCCCGGGCCTGGGTCAGCGCCACGACGAGGGGCTGCTGCCAGTCGGTCATGAAGCCCGGGTGTACGTCGGTCTCCAGCGCCACGGCGTTCAGCTCGCCGCCCGGGTGCCAGAACCGGATGCCGCCCTCCTGACCCGGGTCGCCCAGCTTCGGCGGCCGGGCGTCGGTGACCTCGTACTCGCCGCCGACGGAGCGGAAGACGTTCAGGAAGGTCATCATGTCGGCCTGCTGCGCGCCGAGCACCTCGACGTGGCCGCGGGTGGCCAGCGCCGCCGCCGCCCAGCTCGCCGCCTCGATCCGGTCCGGGATCGGCCGGTGGGTGTACCCGTGCAGCTTCGGCACGCCCTGGATCTCGATCACCCGGTCGGTGTGCACCTTGATGATCGCGCCCATCTTCTGCAGGATGCAGATCAGGTCGATGATCTCCGGCTCGACGGCGGCGTTGCGCAGCTCGGTGACGCCCTCGGCCATCACGGCGGTGAGCAGCACCTGCTCGGTCGCGCCGACGCTCGGGTACGGCAGGGCGAACTTGGTGCCGTGCAGCCCGTTCGGGGCGGACAGGTGCAGCCCCTCCGGAGTCTTGTCGACGGTGGCGCCGAACTCGCGCAGCGCCTGGAGGTGGAAGTCGATCGGACGCGGCCCGATGTGGCAGCCGCCCAGGTCGGGGATGAACGCGTGGCCGAGCCGGTGCAGCAGCGGCCCGCAGAACAGGATCGGGATGCGGCTGGAGCCGGCGTGCACGTTGATCTGGTCGGTGCTGGCGCTCTCGACGTTGGCCGGGTCGAAGACCAGCTCACCGTCCTCGGCGCCGTCGGTGACCTTGACCCCGTGCAGACCGAGCAGTCCCCGGACGACCTCGACGTCGCGGATCTGCGGCACGTCGAACAGCCGGCTTGGGCTGTCGCCCAGCAGGGCGGCGACCATCGCCTTGGAAACCAGATTCTTCGCGCCGCGCACGCGGATCCGCCCTTCCAGCGGAGTGCCTCCGTGTACGACCAGGACGTCGTTGGTCAACGCAACCTCCAGCGCGTCGGTGCTGCCGTGTCGATGGTGATGCGGGCGTTGTGGGAGTTACCCGTGATGCGGCCGGCTGAAAACGGACCCGCGTGTGTCGTCGCCCGGGCAGCATAGCCCTCGGTGACGAAAATGGAGACGGTCACCTTGCCCCGGACGGCATGAATCGGGGCTTCCGGTACTTTACGGTGCCCAACGTTTCACGCAGGGTGGTCAGGCGCTCGCTGGTGGCGGGGTGGCCGCGCCCGGGAGGGCGAGCATCTGGTCCAGCGCCGCGCGGGCGTGCCGCGCGGTGTCCGGGTCCACGGTGATCTGGTTGACCACCCGGCCGGCCACCAGCTCCTCCAAAGCCCAGACCAGGTGCGGCAGGTCGATGCGGTTCATCGTCGAGCAGTAGCAGATGGCCTTGTCCAGGAACATGATCTGCTTGTCCGGGTGGGCCAGCGCCAACCGGCGGACCAGGTTCAGCTCGGTGCCGACCGCCCAGGCCGAGCCGGCCGGTGCCGCCTCGATGGCCCGGATGATGTACTCCGTCGAGCCCACGAGGTCGGCCGCGGTGACCACCTCGTGCCGGCACTCCGGGTGCACCAGCACGGTGACCCCCGGCACCCGCCGGCGTACGTCCTCGACGCTGTCGAGGGTGAACCGGCCGTGCACCGAGCAGTGCCCGCGCCACAGGATCATCTTCGCGTCGCGCACCTGCTCCGCGGTCAGCCCGCCGTGCGGCTTGTGCGGGTCGTACAGGACGCAGTCGTCCAGCGAGAGGCCCATCTCCAGCACGGCGGTGTTGCGGCCCAAATGCTGGTCCGGCAGGAACAACACCTTCGACCCCTGCCCGAACGCCCAGTCCAGCGCCTGCTTCGCGTTCGACGAGGTGCAGACCACGCCCCCGTTGCGGCCGACGAAACCCTTGATGTCCGCCGAGGAGTTCATGTACGTCACCGGGACCGTCCGGGCCGCGACGCCCAGCTCGGTCAGCACGTCCCAGGCCGTCTCGACCTGGGGCAGCGCGGCCATGTCCGCCATCGAGCAACCCGCGGCCAGGTCGGGCAGGACCACCCGCTGGCGCTCGGAGGTGAGGATGTCGGCGCTCTCCGCCATGAAGTGCACGCCACAGAAGACGACGTACTCCGCGTCCGGCCGGGCCGCCGCCTCGCGGGCCAGCTTGAACGAGTCGCCGGTCACGTCGGCGAACTGGATCACCTCGTCGCGCTGGTAGTGGTGGCCCAGCACGAAGACCTTGTCACCCAGCTTCGCCTTGGCCGCCGCGGCCCGGGCCACCAGGCCCGGGTCGCTGGGCGCCGGCAGGTCGCCCGGACACTCCACGCCACGCTCGGTGGCGGGGTCGCTGCCACGGCCGAGCAGCAGCAGGGCCGTCGCGGTGTTGGAGGGTTCCACCCAGGTCGAAGTCACGCCACTCATGGTTCCACAGCCACACGACAAGCGGCCCCGCGCCGGTGTGTGCTGCCACACTGCCCCCCGCCGATGTGGCCTGCGACACTGCTCGGCATGCGCGTGCTGCTCTGCCCCGACAAGTTCGCCGGAACGTTGCCGGCCCAGGAGGTCGCCGCTGCGGTGGCCGAGGGCTGGCGGGAGGTGGCCGAGGGCGACGACCTGCTCATCCGGCCGCTCGCCGACGGCGGCCCCGGCTTCGTGGCCGTGCTCGCCGAGGCGCTCGGCGGGCGCCGGGTGCCGGTGCCGACGGCCGACCCGCTCGGCCGCCCGACCTCCGGTGAGATCCTGCTCACCGACGACGGCACGGCGTACCTGGAGAGCGCCCAGGCGTGCGGCCTGCACCTGCTCGCCGCCGCCGAGCGGGACCCGTTGGCCACCACCTCGTACGGGCTGGGGGCACTGGTCACCGCCGCCGTGGAGAACGGAGCCCGGACGGTGGTGATCGGGCTGGGCGGATCCGGCACCAACGACGGCGGGGCCGGGCTGCTCACCGCGCTGGGCGTCACGCCGCTCGACGAGGCCGGCCGCGCCCTGCCGTACGGCGGGGCGGCGCTGGCCGGGATCGCCGGGCTGGACGGCGCGCCCCGGCTGCGCGGTGCGACCCTGGTCGCCGCCACCGACGTGGACAACCCCCTGCTCGGGCTGCACGGCGCCAGCAACGTCTACGGCCCGCAGAAGGGCGCGACGCGCTCCGACGTGCTGTTGCTCGACGCCGCGCTGGAGCGCTTCGCCGGCGTACTCGAACGGGACCTGCCAGGCTGCCCGCCCGGCCTCGGCGCGCTGCCCGGCGGGGGCGCGGCCGGCGGCCTCGGCGCGGCGATCCTCGCCCTCGGCGGTCGCTGCTGCTCCGGCATCGGCCTGGTCACCGAGGCCATCGGGCTGCCCGCCGCGCTCGACGCGGCCGACCTGGTGATCACCGGGGAGGGCTCCTTCGACCACCAGTCGCTGAGCGGCAAGGTCGTCGCCGGGGTGGCCGGGGCCGCCCGGGACCGGGGCGTGCCCTGCGTGGTGCTGGCGGGGCAGGTGAGCACCGGGCGGCGCGAGGCCGCCTCGGCCGGCGTCACCGACGCGTACAGCCTGGTGGAGCACTTCGGCGGCGAGGAGCACGGCGGGCTCGACGCGGCGCTCAGCCGCCCGGCGGAGGGCCTGCGCCAGCTCGGCGCCCGGCTGGCCCGCCAGTGGAGCCGCTGAGCGCCCGTCGGGGCCGACGCGCCGGGCCCGACCTGCGGCCCGGGTCACGTCGACCGGGTGGCACCGCCCGGGGCGGCGTACCATCGGAACTGCGACCACATCGGGAATCACTGGGCGACGGACGACGTTGGCCAGTGCGTCCAGACCCAGACCGCGCAGGGAGATTTCCACGTGACCACGCCAGCGCAGACCGAGTCGACCGAGGCCAAGGCCCCTACTTCCGTCGTCCTCACCGACGTCGCGGCGCAGAAGGTCAAGGCCCTGATCGAGCAGGAGGGCCGCGATGATCTGCGGCTCCGGGTGGCGGTGCAGCCGGGGGGCTGCTCCGGCCTGAGGTACCAGCTCTTCTTCGACGAGCGTTCGCTCGACGGTGACGTCGTCACCGACTACGACGGCGTCGAGGTCGTCGTCGACCGGATGAGCGCCCCCTACCTGACCGGCGCCACGATCGACTTCGCCGACCGGATCGACGCTCAGGGCTTCACGATCGACAACCCGAACGCGGGCAACTCCTGCGCCTGCGGCGACTCGTTCAGCTGAGTCCCGCCCGCTCCGGCCGATACGGTGGGGCCGCCCGAACCGGGGCGGCCCCACCGCCCGGTTTTGACGGGCGGCCCCACCGTTCCGCGCCCATCTTGGCGGCCGGCCCGAAGTTTCGCGTCCATTTTTACGGACAGCCCTACGGTCCGTCGACCACCACCGGGGAGGTCGACCCGCGCGGACCTGGGCCGGATATCCGGAGGGTCACGCGGAATCGAACGGACCGTGACTGTTCCCCGACCGACGGGCGACCACGACCCCGCCCGGACCGGTAGGCTGACCCGCGCCGTGCTCCCGACCGCGAGGGTTGACATGAAGATCGCCGTGACCGGCTCGATCGCGACCGACCACCTGATGAGCTTCCCCGGCCGGTTCGCCGACCAGCTCATCGCCGACCAGCTCGACAAGGTCTCGCTGTCCTTCCTGGTGGACGACCTCGTGCTGCGCCGCGGCGGGGTGGCCGCCAACATCGCCTTCGGCATGGGCCAGCTCGGCCTGCGCCCGATCCTGCTCGGCGCGGTCGGCGCCGACTTCGCCGACTACCGCTCCTGGCTGGAGCGGCACGGCGTCGACTGCGACTCGGTGCACGTCAGCGAGGTGGCGCACACGGCCCGCTTCGTCTGCACCACCGACACCGACATGTGCCAGATCGCCTCCTTCTACGCCGGGGCGATGAGCGAGGCGCGCAACATCGAGCTGGCCCCGGTCGCGCAGCGGCTGGGCGGGCTCGACCTCGTGCTGGTCGGCGCCAACGACCCCGACGCGATGCTGCGGCACTCCGCCGAATGCCGCGAACGGGGGTACGCCTTCGTGGCCGACCCGTCCCAGCAGCTCGCCCGCATGGACGGCGCGGACGTGGTGGGGCTGATCGACGGCGCCGAGTACCTGATGACCAACGAGTACGAGAAGTCACTGCTACAGAGCAAGGCCGGCCTCAGCGACGCGCAGCTACTGGAGCGGGTGAAGGTCCGGGTGACCACGCTGGGCAGCAACGGCGCGGAGATCGCGGGCCGGGACTTCGACACCATCCACGTGCCGGTCGTCCGGGAGACCCAGGCCGTCGACCCGACGGGTGTCGGCGACGGCTTCCGGGCCGGCTTCTTCGCCGCCCTCTCCTGGGGACTGGGCCTCGAACGCGCCGCCCAGGTCGGCTCCCTGCTGGCCGCGCTGGTGCTGGAGACGGTCGGCACCCAGGAGTACGAGGTGCGCCCCGACGTG
>NZ_SMKJ01000290.1:0-8769 GCF_004348615.1 Micromonospora sp. KC207 | reverse complement strand
CCACCCTGGCCGACTGCCCGTGCCCCCGCCGCGAGAAGGTGATCCCGCACCGGGTTTGCACCCACTGCGGCCTCTACCGCGACCGCCAGGTCACCGAGCCGCGATGACTGCGGCGGCCTCGACCACACTGCCGGTCACGGTTCTGTCGGGCTTCCTCGGCGCGGGCAAGACCACGCTGCTCAACCACATCCTGAACAACCGGGACGGGCTGCACGTCGCCGTCATCGTCAACGACATGAGCGAGATCAATATCGACGCGACCCTGGTCCGCGGCGGTGGGCAGCTTTCGCGCACCGAGGAGCGCCTGGTCGAGATGACCAACGGGTGCATCTGCTGCACCCTGCGCGACGACCTGCTCGAGGAGGTGGCCCGCCTCGCGGACCAGGGGCGGTTCGACTACCTGCTGATCGAGTCCAGCGGCATCTCCGAACCGATGCCGGTCGCCGCCACCTTCGCGTTCGGCATCGACGGGGAGGATCGGGTGCTCGCCGACGTCGCCCGCCTCGACACCATGGTGACCGTCGTCGACGCGCCCCACCTCATCGCCATGATCACCGCCGGCGAGACCCTGGAGCAGCGCGGCCTGTCCGCGTACGAGGACGACGCCCGGACGGTCGCCGACCTGCTCGTCGACCAGATCGAGTTCGCCGACGTGGTCGTCGTCAACAAGACCGACCTTGTCGCCGAGGCGGAGCTGGCGCGCGTCGAGGCGCTCGTCACGCGGCTCAACCCCGGGGCACGGCAGATCCGCTCGACATTCGGCCGGGTGGCCCCGGCGGAGCTGATGCACACCGGCCGGTTCGACATGGCCGCCGCCGAGACCGCGCCGGGGTGGGTCGCCGAGCTCAACGGCGAGCACATCCCCGAGACCATCGAGTACGGCATCAACAGCCTGCTGTTCCGCGCGACGGAACCGTTCCACCCGCAGCGGCTCTGGGATCTGCTGGAGACGGCGGTCGCCCGGTACGGTGTGCTGCGCTCCAAGGGCTTCCTGTGGCTGGCGACCCGCCCCGGTGTGGTGGCGCTGTGGTCGCAGGCCGGCCCGAACGCCCAGTGCGACCCGGTCGGCATTCCGGTTGCGGTCTCCGGCGAGTGGCCGGACGACCCGGCCGAACGGGCTGACCTCCAGCGGCACTGGGATCCCGTGTACGGCGACCGCCGTCAGGAACTGGTCTTCATCGGCGCCGACCTGCCGGCCGAGGACCTCCGCGACGCATTGCGGCGCTGCCTGCTCACGCCGGACGAGCAGGCAGCGGGCGAGGACGCGTGGCGCCGGCTGCCAGACCCGTTCCCCGCCTGGGAGCTCGGCGACACGGCCGAGCGCCCCACCCATCGACACTGAAAGGTGACCGGATGACGGAGACCACGTCCGACGCCTACTACCGCAGCGGGCGCGCAGACCGCTGAGCTGCCGGAGCGGCTGGGCGCCGCTCTGGCGATCAACATGATCGGCCACCTTGCGCCGGATGCGCGCCGGGCGCTGTGGCACCGTCTCGCCGATCGGCTGGCGGCGGGCGCGCCGCTGGTGGTGAACGCGCAGCCGCCCGCCGAGGCGGCCGGATGGTACGCGACCTGCGCGTGACGTGCCGGTGGCACGTCGTGTCGGTTGCGGCGCTGAGCGGCGAGCTGGCCGAGGCGGGCTTCACCGTCAGGGCGGGTCCGCTGGACGTGCTGCGCGCTGTCCGATGAGCTCGACGGGTCACGGTACCGGCCACGGTGTTCCCCGAGGGATTCCTCGCCGTGGCATCAGGCGGTGCGGACGATCGGGGCGTGGCGGACCGGGAAGTTGACCGAGCTGGCGATGAAGCAGCTGCGGTGCGCGTCGGCGTGCAGCCGCTCGGCGGCGTCCACCATCTCGGGCGCTGCAACGGTCACCTCCGGCCGCAGCACCACCTCGGTGAAGTGGCCGCCGTCGCCGGACTGCTCCATCGTGCCGTGCGCGCGGTCGACGTACCCGGTCACCACGACGTTGGCGACCGCGCACATGTGCAGGTACGACAGCATGTGGCACTGCGACAGCGCGGCGACGAGGAGCTGCTCGGGGTTCCACCGCGTCTTGTCCCCCCGGAACGCCGGGTCCGAACTGCCCTCGATCGGCTCCCGCCCGTCCGCCTCGATCCCGTGGTCGCGGGCGTAGTCGCGGTATCCGCTGGTACCGGTACCCCGGTTGCCGGTCCAGGTGACCACGACGTCGTACGTGTGCGTCCGTCTCATGCCGGCCAGCGTAGTATCGCCGCGTGCGCGGGTTGGACGAGCTCGACCGGGTCGACTGGCAGCGGCTGGATCACGCCTACGGGGACGCCGGCGACGTACCGGACCTGCTCCGCTCGCTGCACGACGAGGACGCCGTGGGGGAACTCGTCGCGGCGCTGTGCCACCAGGGCGTCCGTTTCTCGGCGAGCGCGGCCGCGGTCCCGTACCTCGCCGGGATCGCGCTCGACACGGGCGAAGTGCCACCGCTGATGCTGCTGGGCTTCCTGGCGATCGGCGACGACGACGCGTACGCGTTCCCGCGCCCGCCGGAGGCGGACGGCGCGATGGATCCCGACGCGGTGGCGGCGTACCAGGCGGTGCGCGCGGAGGTGCCGGCCCTGCTGCCGCTGCTCGCCCACGCCGACTTGCGGACGGCCGCGACGGCGGCGTGGCTCGTGTCGTGGTTTCCCGCGCTGGCCGCACAGACCCTGCCGGCGGTACGGGCCAGCCGTCCCACCACGACCGTCACGATCGCCCGCGGGCTGCTCGGCGACCGCACCGTCGGGCCCGGCGGCTGGGCCGAGGCGGTCGCCGCGCTCTGCGCCGGAGACACCGACTGGGCGGTCGACGCGGTGCTGGCCGCCGCTCGCCGGCTTGGCGAGTCGGACCTCGTCGACGAGGACCTGCCCTACCTCGGCGGGGACGTCGCCGGCGTCCTGGCCTCGGCGCTCCGGCTCTTGCCACCTGAACGCCGTTCCGAGGCGATCGCCACGGTGCGGATCCTCGCCGACCGCGCCAAGCCGCCCTTCGCCACCCGGTTGCGCACAATGCGCGACGCGATGATGGCCGGCTGAGCGCGGGCCCGCCGATCGAGGACTTCCGCGCGGGCCCACGACCGACGCCGGCGACCAACCACCCTCCAGCAACTCCTCGACCACCGCCCCCAGCCGTGACGAGCGGTCGACCGCGTGACCCGTCGGCTTCGGAGACAGTGTCACGATGACCCCGACGGCGAGGCGGTGGAGGTCAGCTTCCGCAGGGTCAGCTGGCGCAGCGCGGTGCGGTGGCCGACGCCGCGCGCGCGGAGTTGGTCGTAGTAGCGGCGGACGCCCGGTGAGCTGGACGTCCTGGTCGGCGCGCAACTGCTCGAACAACCCGCGCCAGGCCGGTACCAGTTCCACGACCTGCTGCGCGCCTACGTACTCGATCGGGTCCGGGGTGTCGAAGTCGCAGCCAACCGAGGCGCCCACCTGCGCCTGCGGATCACCCGGGGGCGGATCGTCACCGTGACGATCCAAGATCCGGCCGCTGGCTCGGGTCCTACCTCGGCGGCGGCAGCTCGACGGTGACGGTGAGGCCGCCGTCTGGGCGTGGCTCGGCGGTGACCGTGCCGCCATGGGCCACCACGATCGACCGGACGATTGACAGACCCAGCCCGCTGCCCTCCGCCGAGCCGATGCGGTCGGTCAGCCGGCGGAACGGCTCGAAAATCCCCGGGATCTCGGACGCGGACACCACCGGCCCGGTGTTGCTGACCGTGAGCCGCTGACCGGCGCACTCCAACCGCACCTCGCCGTCGGCGACGTTGTACGTCACCGCGTTGCGCACCAGGTTCTGCACCAGGCGCTCCAGCAGCACCGGATCACCATGCACCAGCATCGGCTGCACCGATGCGTGCAGGCTGATACCGGCGGCCGTCGCTTCCGGGCGGGCCGCGCTCACCAGCCGCTCGCTCACCGCTGCCAGGTCCACCGGCTCGCGGGTCGTCAGCTCCTGCTCCGAGCCGGCCAGCACCAGCAGGCCCTCGATGAGCCGCTCGTGCCGAGTGTTCACGGTCAGCAGGGTCTCGCCGAGCCGGCGTAGCTCGGCGGGCGGGTCCGGGCGGCTCAGCGCCACCTCGATCAGCGTCCGGTTGATCGTCAGCGGGGTGCGCAGCTCGTGCGAGGCGTTGGCGACGAAGCGGCGCTGGGACCCGAAGGACGCGTCCAGGCGGGCCAGCATGTCGTCAATGGTGTCGGCCAGTTGCCGCAGCTCGTCCTTGGGGCCGGTGAGGCCGATGCGTTCGTGCAGGTTGCGGTCGGCGACGCGGCGCGCGGTCGCGGTGATTTGCTGCAGCGGACGCAGGGTACGGCCGGCCACCAGCCAGCCGAGATAGATGCCGACGACCGCGACCCCGGCCAGCGCGACGACGCCGCGTTGCAGCAGCGAGGTCAGCGTCTGCCGCCGGAACTGCACCCGCAGCTCCTCGGCGAGCTTCATCCGCTCCAGAGAGTCGGCTTTCGAGGCGACGTCGATGCCCGGCGGGTACGTCTGCGCCACGGTGGACTTCGCGGCGGCGACGGCCCCCTGCGGCACGGCCATCACGGCCTCCTGGCTGAAGCTGTTGGTGTTCAGCGCCTGGGCGAGCAGCACATAGGTGATGGCGAGCAATGCGGTCCCGGCCAGCAGGAACATGCTGCCGTATAGGGCGGTCAGCTGGGCGCGGACGGTCAGCCGGTGGGTCGTCACGGGATCTGATACCCGACCCCGGTCACCGTGGCTATCACCTGCGGCGGTCCCAGCTTCCGACGCAGTGTCAGGATCGTCACCCGCACGACGCCAGTGAACGGGTCGGTGTTCTCGTCCCAGGCCCGTTCCAGCAACTGTTCGCTGCTGACCACCGCGCCGTCGGCCCGTAGCAACTCCTCCAGCACGGCGAACTCCTTGCGCGACAGGGCGACATGGTGCCCGTCGCGGTAGACCTGGCGGCGGGTGGTGTCCAGCCGCAGCCCGGCGCGTTCCAGCACGGGCGGTGCGGCCGGGCGGGCGCGGCGGCCCAGGGCCCGGACCCGGGCGATCAGCTCCACGAACGCGAACGGCTTGGACAGGTAGTCGTCCGCGCCCAGGGACAGCCCGGCCACCCGGTCGGTGAGCCCGCCAGAGGCGGTGAGCATCAGTACCCGGACCTGCCAGTCGGAGTGCACCACCGCCCGGCACACGTCGTCGCCGTGCACCACCGGCAGGTCGCGGTCCAACACCAGGACGTCGTAGCTGTTCACCGCCAGCCGTTGCAGCGCGGCGTCACCGTCGTAGGCGGTGTCGACGGCCAGTGACTGCAGCCGCAGACCCTCCGCGATCGCGTCGGCCAGTACGACCTCATCCTCTGCAACCAATATGCGCACGCGCTCATCCTGCCTGCTGGAGCCGTTAGAAACCTGTTAGCGCCGACGCTGACGAACCCTTAACCGGTGATCTGGTGTGGTGGCTCCCAACCCGAGAGGAGCCGTGATGAACCACGGAAGAACCTGGCTGATCGCCGTACCGATGATGCTGTTGGTGGCCGCGCTCGGCGGATGCGCCGGCGATGAGAAGGCGCCGGAGGTCGCCTCCGCCGGCGGAGGCGTCAAGCCGTCCGGCAGCGCCTCGGCGGCGCTGGACGACGCGGCGCAGGGCCGCAGGTTCGCCCAGTGCATGCGCGCCGCGGGCATCGACATGCCCGACCCCGGCCCCGACGGCATGGCCGTGGTGCCCGCCCAGACCGCCGGCGACGAGGCCTCGGCCAAGAAGATGGATGCGGCCATGGAGAAGTGCCGTGAGCTGCTGCCCAACGGCGGGGAACCGCCCAAGGCCTCAACCGAGGACCTCGCCAAGGCCCGCGACTACGCCAAGTGCATCCGCGATAACGGCCTGCCCAGCTTCCCCGACCCGGACGCCGAGACCGGCACCTTCCGGCTCGACCCCGACAAGGCCGGCGACCTCGACAAGCTTCCGGAGGTGGCGAAGAAATGCCCGCAGTTCGGCGCGGGAGTGATGCCAGGGATCGCGGTGGGCGGATGACCCGCCGAACGTGGAGGGTGTTGGTCGCCGCGGTGGTCACGCTGGCTGCCGCAGGAGCCGCCATCGTCGTCCGCGACGACGATCGGGAGATCCCGCCGGCAGCTGCCGGGCTTGCGGCGACCACCACGGTACGGCGGCAGACACTGGCCGAATCGGTCACAGTCGACGGCAAGCTCGGTTATGGCGACCCGATACCGATGAAGTCCGCGGCCAGCGGCACGGTGACGTGGCTGCCCAAGCCGCATAGCACCGTCCGGCTCGGCGGCACTGTGGTGCACGCCGACAACCGCCCGGTGGTGCTGCTCACCGGCGTCCTGCCGATGTACCGGCCGTTGTCGCCGGGCGTCGAGGGCCCGGACGTGCGGCAGTTCGAACGCAACCTGCGCGCGCTGGGCTATACCGGCTTCACCGTCGACGACGAGTACAGCGACGCCACGGCCCGGGCGGTGCGGCGCTGGCAGAAGAAACTCGAGCTGCCCACAACCGGCACCGTCGACACCTCCTGGGTGATCGTAGCCGCCGGCCCTGTCCGGATCGCCGAGCTCAAGGTCCGCGTCGGTGATCCTGCCGCCGGCCCGATCCTCACCTACACCGGCGAGGGCTCGGTCGTCACCGTCGACGCCGAGGCCGACGCCGCCGGCTGGGCGAAGCCTGGAGCGAAGGTGTCCGTGGGCCTGCCCACCGGCAAGAAGGCGGCCGGCACGGTGACCCACGTCGGCGCCGAGGCCACCGCCAAGGAGGGCAAGGACCCGACGGTGCCGGTCACCATCAAGCTCGGCGACCCGAAGGCCGCCGGGGGCCTGCGCGCGGCCCCGGTCGAGGTCACCTACACCGGTGAGCAGCGCAAGAACGTCCTCACAGTGCCGGTCCCGGCGCTGCTGGCCCTCGCCGAGGGTGGGTACGGTCTGCAGGTCGTCGAGGGCGGCGTCGTACGCTACCTGGCGGTCAAGGTCGGCATGTTCGCCGACGGCCGCGCGGAGGTCAGTGGCGCCGGGCTGACCGAGGGCATGACCGTGGGGATGCCGTCATGATCCGGATGAGCGAGGTGGGCAAGACCTACCCGGGCGGCGTCGCCGCTCTCACCGCCGTCTCGATGCACGTCGACGCCGGCGAGCTGGTCGGCATCGTCGGCCCGTCGGGCTCCGGCAAGTCGACGATGCTGCACCTGCTCGGCGCCCTCGACCGGCCGTCCACCGGCACCGTCCGGATCGACGGCCACGACGTGGCGACCCTGCCCGACCGGTCCCTGTCGGCGCTGCGCGCCCGCACGATCGGCTTCGTCTTCCAACAGTTCCACCTGGCGCCGGGGGTGCCCGCCTTGGACAACGTCGCAGACGGCCTGCTCTACACTGGCGTCCGCCGCCGCGAACGCCGCCACCGGGCCGCCCACGCCCTGCAGCGTGTCGGCCTCGGACACCGGGCACACCACCGCCCACACGAGATGTCGGGCGGCGAACGCCAGCGCGTGGCGATCGCCCGCGCGGTCGTCGGTGACCCGGCGGTGCTACTCGCCGACGAGCCGACCGGCAACCTCGACTCGGTGGCCAGTGCGAGCGTCATGGCACTGCTGCGAAGCCTGCACGCCACCGGCACCACTGTCGTGGTCATCACCCACGACCGGGAGATAGCCGGCGACCTGCCACGCTGTCTGCAGATGCGCGATGGCCGGCTGGCAGAGTCATGAGCGTGCTGCAAAAACCCTTACCGACGCAGCCGTCCCGGCCGAGTCCCGCCCGTCTCCGCCCGGCAGACGTGGTCCGGGTCGGGGCCGCCGGTCTACGCACCCGGCCCCTACGTATCGTGCTGTCGGCGCTGGGCATCGCGATCGGCATCGCCGCGATGCTCGCCGTCGTCGGGATCTCCGCCTCCAGTCGCGCGGACCTCGACCGGACCCTGGACGCGCTGGGCACGAACCTGCTGACAGCAGCATCGGGCCAGACCATGACGGGCGCCGACGCGAAGATGCCCGCCGAGGCCCCGGCGATGGTCCGGCGCATCGCACCCGTCGAGTCGGCGACCGCCGTCGGCCGGCTGGACGCGAAGGTCTACCGCAGTGAGTACATCCCGGAGGGGGAGAACGGCAGCATCTCCGTGCTCGCCGCCCAGCCGGACCTGCCCGGCACCGTCGGGGCGCGGCTGGCCGTAGGACGCTGGCTGACCGGTTCCGTCGACGGTCCGGCCGTCGTGCTGGGTGCCGCCACCGCGCAGCGCCTCGGCATCGGGTCACCCGGGCCCCGGGTCTGGCTGGGCCGCCAGTGGTTCAGCGTCGTCGGCATCCTGGCGCCGGTGCCGCTGGCACCCGAACTGGACGCGTCGGCCCTGGTCGGCTGGACGGCGGCGCAACGCCTGCTCGCCTTCGACGGCTCACCGACCACCGTCTACACCCGCTCGGCGGAGCGGTCGGTCGAGCAGGTCCGCCGCGTCCTGGCGGCGACGGTCAACCCACAGGCGCCCAACGAGGTGAGGGTCTCGCGGCCCTCCGACGCACTGGCTGCGGCCCGGGCCGCCGACAGCGCCCTCAACGGGCTGCTGCTGGGCCTGGGTGCGGTGGCTCTGGTCGTGGGCGGGATCGGCGTCGCGAACACCATGGTGATCTCGGTGCTGGAGCGGCGGGCGGAGATCGGGCTGCGCCGGGCGCTGGGGGCCACCCGCGGCCAGATCCGGCTGCAGTTCCTGTGCGAGTCGCTGCTGCTGGCCACGCTGGGCGGAGCCGCGGGAGTGCTGATCGGGAGTGCGGTCACGGCGAGCTATGCCGGGTAC
>NZ_SMKJ01000028.1:0-37020 GCF_004348615.1 Micromonospora sp. KC207 | reverse complement strand
CACCCCGACCCCGACGACCCCCGCCGGGTCCTGCAAGGTCGCGTACGCGACCAGCGACTGGAGCACCGGCTTCACCGCGAACATCACGATCACCAACACCGGCTCGACGGCGCTCAACGGCTGGAGCCTGGCGTTCACCTTCCCGACCACGGGCCAGAAGGTCGGCCAGGGCTGGTCGGCCAACTTCACCCAGACCGGCACCGCTGTGACCGCGTCGAACGCCCCCTACAACGCCGCGCTCGCGCCGGGCGCGTCGACGACCCTGGGCTTCAACGGCACCCACACCGGCACCAACCCGAAGCCCACCGCCTTCACCCTCAACGGTTCCCCCTGCACGCTGGCCTGACGCCGTTCCGCTGGATCCTGGCCGGTCACCGTCTATAGGAGACGGTGACCGGCCAGGACTTCTGCGCGCGCACGCGGGTGGCACGTCGGCGGTTCGGCCGGCCTTCGCCGCCCGCGTCCAGTCCTACTGCAACGCGGGCGACCGGTTCTGCCAGGGCGGGGCGAGCCTGGCACCTCACCTCAACTACCAGGGGTTCCGCAGCCAGGCTACCCAGTTCGTGGCGGCAGGGCCGCCGCGGCCCCGGCCGGGGGTTGATCCCGATCCTGGGGCAACGCAGCGGCCGGCCACCCGGGCGTGTCCGCGCCGGTGCCCCGGGGCGGTCACCGTGGCGGTGACGGTCGCCGCCCCGGGTCCGCGAGGCCTCGGCTCACTCGCCGGGGATGAGCTGGAGGAACTCGTAGTGGATCTCGACCCAGTTCTCGCCCTCGGTGAGCCGGAGAAGGCTTTCGTCCCCGCAGAACGTGCCGAACGGGGTCAGCCAGTCGTTGTGGCCGCTGCTGTCCGACTCCTCCACGTTGACGTAGAAGCATGGCTGCGCGCTGGAGCCGACGCGCAGGGGCGCGAGCACGGTCGGCGGGATCCAGTGACTCATGGTCGGCGGGTTGTCGCTGCTCTGCTCCCACAGCGAGTACGCCGATCCGCCACCGGGTTTGACCTTGATGAAGCCGTACGGCTCGGGGTCCCCGGCGTCGCCGGGGTTGCCGAAGTCGACGCGCGTGACGTGGTAGAGATACTGGTACGGGCTGGTCTGACACGGGATCGACGTCGCCCAGGACAGGCAGGGCCGCACCAGCCGTTGCACCGTGTAGTAGATGGTGACGGTGCCGTCATCGCCCCGGAACGTGCCGACCCCACCGGTGCCACACACGTCGCTGACCTGTGAGCTCAGGTCGTCGTCGCCGTTGCTGCTGTCGGACTCCCGCACGCTGGCGTGGAAGCAGAACACCCCGGTTTCGCTGTCGACGACGGCCCGGGCGTCGGTTAGTGGCACCCGCACGACGTGCGGGATGTTGTGGTCGGCCTGTTGCCAGGCGGTGCGGATCGGCGTGCCTTGACCGTCGACGAGCGAGACCGACCCGTAGGGCTCGAAGTCCGACCCGGCGTCACCGGGATTGTCGAAGACCAGTCCCTCGACGGTGACGAGGAATCGGCCGCCGGTGGGCGGGCAGGCCTCGTTCTCCGCTGCGGCCGCGGCTGCGGCGAACGGCTTCCGGCCGCAGTTGTTGTAGTGCAGAACGGCGACCACCGTGAGGATGTCCGCGACGGCTTTGAAGATCATGCCCGCGTAGGTGGCCGCGACGGCGACCCGTGCGTCCTGACCCCGCCACCAGTGCTGGGAGAGGTCGCCCCAGTTGTTCTGGAGATCCACCAGTGCGGGCGGCGGCGCGCCCCACTCGTCCCAGTGTTCCCGGAGATGCTCGAACAGCGGGTGGAACCGGGCCGCCTCCAGGACCATCTGGATCGTCACGACGAGGGCTTCGTTCGGCTGCTGCCCGTTGGCGCCGGAGAGCAGTTGAAGCGCCTTCACCAACGCGCCACCACCGAGGTTGAGCGCCTTGCGCTTCTCGGCCGCGTACCCCAGGTCGAGGTAGCTCCCGGTGAACGTCAGATTGACGATCCGGGTCCGCGCGGTCCGCAGGAAGTCGTACGGCGACCCGCTCCGGTCGTGCTGGAGGCGGAAGTAGACGTCAGCGTTGCCCACCCTGTCCTGGTCGGCCTGGTACCAGCCGACCAGGTAGAGGTCGTCGCGCCGGATCACCAGTTCGACTCGCCGGCCGCCGGCGACGAGCGCGACCGAGAAGTAGCCCGCCGGATCCGCGTCCGACGCCGTGGGCGCGGGCGTCACCGGGGTGTTGGCGCTGAGCTGCCGGCTCTGCGCCCGGATCGTCATGATGAGGTTCTCGTACGCCTTCGCACCGTCCTTGTCGAGGTCGAACGTGCCGACGGCGGGCTTGGCGACGGTACCGTTGACCGTCGTTGTCGCCGCGGCGGGTGGTGGCGCGACCACCGTCCCGCCGGTGATCAGGACGGCGGCGGCGACGGCCCCCGCAAGTCCAGCCGCCAGCGTCCGGAGTCGTGTCGTTCTCATAAGATCCCCTGCCCTCGGGCTACCGGCCGCGCGATCGCGCCGGGCCCGCCCAGGATATTAATCGTCATTCTTCGATGTCAGTCGGCGATCCGCGCGCCCGGCGTCGCCCAGACCCGCCGAGTCGGTCGGCTATCCACTTGCGTCCGACCGGATTCGTGTGCCACCGGCCACGTTCCCCGCGTGGGGCCCGGCCGCCCGCGCGGGCCGTCAGCCCGCGAGGTCCTCGGCGAGCAGGTCCATCAGCAGGCCGTCGTGCCAGCGGCCGTCCGCACCACGCTCGTAGCGGCGCAGGACCCCGACCGGGCGGAAGCCGACCTTCGCGTACGCCCGGATCGCGGCGGTGTTCGCCGCCGCCGGGTCGACGGTGAGCCGGTGGTGCCCATGGTCGTCGATCAGGTGCCGGGCCAGGGTGCGGATCGCGTCCCCACCCAGCCCGCCGCCGCGTACCGCCGGGTCGAGGAAGACGTCCAGGCTGGCGTGCCGGTAGTCGGGGTCGTCCTCGGCGTACCACTGGATGGCCCCGATGACCCGGCCGCCGTGCTCGACGGCGTACACGGTCAGGTCGTCGTCGCCGAGGTCGGCGCGGACGGCGGCGGTCAGGTCGTCGCCGCCGCGCCACCAGCGGCGCACCTCCGGCGCGGCCCGGATCGCGGCGAGGGTCGGCACGTCGTCGGCCGTCGCCGGCCGCAGCGTGACCGCCCTGCCTTGCAGCATCCGCATCGCTCAGCCCCGCAGCTCGCCGTGTTCGACGCAGACCGCCGCCCAGCCGACCGGGAGCACCTGCACCTTCATCCGGCGGCGGCAGCCCGCGCAGAACCGGGGCGGCTCCAGCGCGCGCGCCGACCGGCACGCCGCGTGGTCGCCGGCGTCGACCGGCTCACCGCAGCGGTCGCACCACGCCCCGGCCCTCGCCGAAGCTCCGGCCGCCCGGCCAGGGGTCGTCGACGGCTCCGAAGGGACCACGCCCGTCCCCGTCACAGCGTCGCGGAGAGCGCCTTGACCGGCATCTTCAACTCGGTCAGCAGCGCCAGGTCGTCGGTCGCCGGCCTGCCCAGCGTGGTCAGGTAGTTGCCGACGATGACCGCGTTGACGCCGCCGAGCAGGCCGTCGCGGGTGCCCAGGTCGCCGAGGGTGATCTCCCGGCCGCCCGCGTACCGGAGGATGGTGCGCGGCATGGCCAGCCGGAACGCGGCGATCGCCCGCAGCGCGTCCTTGCCCTCGACCACCGGGCGGTCGCCCAGCGGGGTGCCCGGGCGGGGGTTGAGGAAGTTCAGCGGCACCTCGTGCGGGTCCAGCTCGGCGAGCTGGGCGGCGAACTCGGCCCGCTGCTCCACGCTCTCGCCGAGGCCGAGGATGCCGCCGCAGCAGACCTCCATGCCGGACTCGCGGACCATCCGCAGCGTCTCCCAGCGCTCCTCCCACGAGTGGGTGGTGACCACGTTCGGGAAGTAGGAGCGGCAGGTCTCCAGGTTGTGGTTGTAGCGGTGCACACCCATGTCGACAAGCTCGTCGACCTGTTCCTGGCTCAACATGCCGAGCGAGGCGGCGACCTGGATGTCGACCTCGGCCCGGATCGCGGCGACGCCCTCGCGCATCTGCTTCATCAGCCGGGCGTCGGGGCCCCGCACGGCGGCCACGATGCAGAACTCGGTCGCTCCCGTCGCCGCGGTCTGCTTTGCCGCCTCCACCAGGGAGGGGATGTCCAACCAGACCGAGCGGACCGGCGAGGCGAACAACCCGGACTGCGAGCAGAAGTGGCAGTCCTCCGGGCAGCCGCCGGTCTTCAGCGACACGATGCCCTCGACCTCGACCTCCGGCCCGCACCAGCGCATCCGCACCTCGTGGGCGAGCTGGAGGGCGGCGGGCAGGTGCTCGTCGGGCAGCTTCAGCACCGCGAGCACGCCGGCCTGGTCGAGGCCGACGCCGCTCTCCAGCACCTGGGTGCGGGCCTGATCGAGGATCTCTGGCATGGCTCGTACCCTACAAGGCCCCCGGACCCGAAGAAACGCCCGAGCCGCGCGTCCCGGTGGGCCCCGTACCCGACCGGGAGGCGGCCCGGCGGCCCGGCGGTCCTGCCGCGCGCCGGGCCCGCGCCACGCCGGGGCGCGGCCGACTGGTGGTAACTTCGCCCGGCGGGAGCGGCCGAGCCGGGCGGGCCGGATCGAGCGGGCCGGATCGAACGAAGCGGTTTCAGCGGGCCGGATCGGCTGGAGCGGGGGGAGTGTGGCGGTGGCGGACTGGTTGGCGGGGCTGCACCGCCGCGCCGAGCTGCGGGCGAAGGCGGGACTGACCCGCCGGCTGCGGCCCCGCGCCGCCGGCGACCCGGTGGTCGACCTGGCCGGCAACGACTACCTCGGCCTGGCCACCCACCCGGAGGTCACCGCCGCCGCGGGGCGGGCCCTTTCGGCGTACGGGCTGGGCGCGACCGGCTCCCGGCTGGTGCGCGGCTCCACCGACGTGCACCACGGGCTGGAGGCGGCTCTCGCCGACTGGCTCGGCGTCGACGGCAGCCTCGTGTTCTCCTCCGGCTACCTGGCCAATCTCGGCGCGGTCCGGGCGCTCACGCAGCCGCGCACCCTGCTCGTCTCCGACGCCCACAACCACGCCTCGCTGATCGACGGCTGCCGCATCTCCGGCGCGGAGACCGTGGTGACCCCGCACGCCGACCCGGCGGCGGTGGCCGCCGCGCTGGCCGCCGCGCCGGGCCGCCCGGCGGTGGTGGTCACCGAGTCGGTCTTCTCCGTCGACGGCGACCTCGCGCCGCTGGCCGAGCTGCACGCCGTGGCCCGCCGGCACGGCGCGCTGCTGCTCGTCGACGACGCGCACGCGCTCGGGGTGCTCGGGCCCGCTGGCGCGGGCGGGGTGGCCGCCGCCGGGTTGGCCGGCGAGCCGGACGTGGTGGTCACCGCCACCCTGTCCAAGGCCCTCGGCGGCGCGGGGGGTGTGGTCGCCGGCCCGGCCGAGTTCGTCCGGCACCTGGTCGAGACCGGCCGGACCTTCATCTTCGACACCGCCCTGCCGCCCGCCGTCGCCGCCGGGGTGCGCGCCGCGCTGGACCTGGCCCGCGCCGGCGACGACCTGCGTGCCGAGCTGGCCGACCGGGCCGCCCTGGCGGTCCGTCGGTTGCGCGCCGCCGGGCTGGCCGTCTCCGCGCCGGACGCCGCCGTGGTGTCGGTGACCGCGCCCGGCCCCGAGGCGGCGACGGCCTGGGCCGCCGACTGCGCCGACCGGGGGGTGGCCGTCGGCTGCTTTCGTCCGCCGTCGACGCCGGACAGCCGCTCCCGGCTGAGGCTGACCATCAGCGCCGGGGTCACCCGGGCGGGCTTCGAGCGGGCCCTCGACGTGATCGTGGAGTGCGCCCCGTGACCGATGGCGGGATCGGGTGGATCGGGTGGAGGTGACGTCGTGAGCGCGGCGTGGGCCGGGCCGGTGCTGATCACCGGCACCGACACGGAGGTCGGCAAGACGGTGGTGACCGCGGCGGTGACGGCCGCGGCCCAGGCGGCCGGGCTGCGGGTGGCGGTGGTCAAACCCGGCCAGACCGGCACGGCCACCGGCGACCCGGGCGACGTCGACACGGTGACCCGGCTGGCCGCCCCGCTCACCGGCCGCACCCTGGCCAGCTATCCCGACCCGCTCGCCCCGCTGGCGGCGGCCCGGGTGGCCCAGCTGGAGCCGCTGGAGCTTTACGCCGCCGTCGACGCGATCCGCGAGGAAGCTGACAAGCACGACCTCGTGCTGGTCGAGGGGGCCGGCGGGCTGCTCGTGCCGATGGGGCTGCGCCCCTCCGGCGACGCCTGGACGATGGCCGACCTGGCGGTGTCGCTCGGCGCCCCCGCCGTGGTGGTGGCCCGCGCCGGTCTCGGCACCCTCAACCACACCGCGCTGACCCTGGAGGCCCTCGAACGGCGCGCGGTGCCGGCCGGCGTGATGATCGGCGCGTGGCCGGCCGAGCCGGAGCTGGTGCACTGGGCCAACCTGACCGAGCTGGTGCCCCACCTGCTCGGCGCGTTGCCGGCGGGCGCCGGGGCGATGGACCCGGGCGTGTTCCGCCGGTCCGCGCCGGGCTGGCTCACCCCCGCCCTGTACGGGGTGCTCGACGACTGGCGGGCCTGGGCCGAGGACGCCGGCTGACCCGCCGGCCACCAGCGGCCCCCGCAGGGCCTCTGGCAGTCGCCCCGGCCCTGGACGCCCGGGCGGCCGGGCGGCGCACGGCTCCCGTCAGTCGGCGGCCGGGTCGCGGGCGATTACGAAGGCGTCGGGCATCCGGAAGGTGAGGTTGTCGGGGCACCATGGCGGCCGGAGCACCCGTACGCCGTCGAGCAGGCCGGCGGCCTCGGTGACGACCACGGCGGCCTCCAGCCGGGCGAGCTGCGCGCCGACGCAGCGGTGCGCGCCCGCCCCGAACGCGAGGTGCCGGCGTGAGCCGGGCTGCCCGGGGCGGAACTCGTCGGGCGCGGCCACGACCTCCGGGTCCCGGCCGGCGCGGGCGAGCCACAGCACGACGCTGGTGCCCGCCGCGACGGCCGTGCCGCCGAGCGCGGTGTCGACGGCGGCCGTGCGCCGCCAGGTGACGATCGGCGGCTCCAGCCGCAGCCCCTCCTCGACCACGTCGGCGGCTTCGACGGTGCCGGCGCGCAGCCCGGCGCGTACCGCCGGCTCGGCGGTGAGCCGGTGCAGCAGCAGGGTGAGGAACTGCGAGGTGGTCTCCTGGCCGGCGACGAGCAGGAAGAACAGCGCGCCGACGACCACGTCGGTGCGGTGCCCGGCGGCGCGCAGCCGGGCGGCGAGCCCGCCGCCGGTGGCGGCGAACGCGCGCAGCGCCCGGTGGAACCGGCCCACCTCGGCGGCGAGGGCGGCCTGCCGGTCGGCGTCGAGCGGGGCCCAGAACAGCTCCAGGGCCGCGCGGGCGAACTCCTTCACCGCGCCGACCGGCGCGTCGGGCAACTCGACGAGCCGGGCCAGCACGAGCAGCGGCAGGTCCGCCGCCAGGTCGGCGTGTAGATCGACGGGTACGCCCGCGTCGAGCGCCGCGCGCAGCCGGGCGACCCGGTCGCGGACGAGCGCGGTGAGCCAGGGCCGCTGGGCGGCGACCCGGGTCGGGTGCAGGGCGTCGGCGACGATGCCCCGGATCTGCGGGTGGCTCGCCCCGCCGTTGTTGGCCAGGGTCGGCGGCAGCCGGAACCGGTGTGCGGCGAGCACCCGCAGGGCGGCGACCGGGATCGGGGTGACCGCGTCGAGGGCGTTGTCGGGCCGGAAGGTCGCCGGGTCGGCGAGCACCCGCCGGACCAGCGCGTGTCGGGTCACCACCAGGTGCGCCACGCCGACGTGGTCGGTCACCACCGCCACGTCCGGCCACCGCCCGTCGACGGCGTCCCCCCAGCCCCGGAACAGCACGGGGTCAACCTAGCGGGCGGCCCCCGGTGGCGCGGGGTCCAGCTCCCACACGGTGGTGTGCTTCACCCGTACGCTCTCCAACGCCTCGGGCACCGGCACGTCGTAGCCGGTCAGTTCGCGGAACCGGTCGCGGGGCAGGAACGCCCGCCCCGGGTCGCCGACCAGCACCCGCGCTCCGGACCGGGCGGCCCGGAGCAGGAAGCGCAGCATCCGGCGGGCCATCGCCTCGCTGTAGAAGACGTCCCCGGCGAGCACCACCTCGGCGTCGCCCGCGTCGCCGTCGAGGACGTCGCCGAGTTCGGCGTCGACGCGTACCCCGTTGGCCTCGGCGTTGAGCGCGACGGCGGCCACCGCGCGCTCGTCGACCTCGACGGCGCGCACGGCCGCCGCGCCCGCCCGGGCGGCGGCGACGGCGACCAGGCCGGAGCCGGAGGCCAGGTCGAGCACCCGGCGGCCGGCGACCACCTCGGGGTGGTCGGTGAGATACCGGGCAAGCGCCTGCCCGCCGGCCCAGGCGAACGCCCAGAACGGCGGCGGCTGGCAGCTGCGGAACTCGCCCTCGGTGAGTTCCCACAGCCCGATCGGCTCGTCGGCCTGGTGCAGGCGGACCTCGGGGACGAAAGCCACCGGGGCGAGCCGCGCGTGCAGCCTGACGAAGGCCGCGGAGAGGTCGGACACGCCCCGATTCTCCCCGGGCGGCGGGGCGCGCCGGCACCGGGGCGTCGCACCCGTCGTGGCGGGCGGGCGCGGGCGTCCGCAGGGGGGGCGATCCCGGGCGCGTCGCGGTTGGATGGTCACCGGTTCACCACTGTCGGTGAAATCGCCCCCCAGGCTTCGCGGTCCGTGCGAACACGCCCGTCTACCCGCTTGCCCGATACGCCCATAGCGTTGCCGGATGGATGGATCCGACGGAAGGTGAGGGCGGTGGTGACGGTGGTGCGGTACGCGCTAAGGGTCGGGGTGGTGCTGGCCTGCCTGTCCGGTGTGGGGGCCGGCGTGGCCGCGCCGGCTCGGGCGGCGGCGGCCGGGTTCGCCACCGAGCTGAGCGGCCTGCCGACGGAGTTCACGGCGGGCGACGGGGTGGAGACGGTCTCGGCGGTGGTGTCCCGCCGCGACGGCGGCTGCGTGAAGGTCCGCTGGTCGATGGTGCTCACCGTGCAGGGGCTGCGGCTGGACCAGGTGAGGATGGACCGGGTCGAGGAGACCGGGCTGTTCCCGCTGGAGATCCGGACGGAGGGCAGCACGGCCCGGCTGACCGACCGGCAGCTCGACCCGGGCACGCTCTGCCCGGGGCGCACGGTGACGGCCCGCTACCGGGTGGCCTTCGCCGAGGACGTCACCCGGGGCAGTGTGACGCTGGCCGCCGAGGCGTACGACCCTCGGTCGCGGCTGTTGGCCCGGCAGGCGGCGACCCGCGAGGTGATCGGGGCGGGCGCCGACGCGACGCCGCCCGGTGCGGTCCCGACGCCGGAGGAGCCGTCGGCGGATCCGACGGACGAGCCGCTGGAGCCGGCCGGCGTGGACGAGGAGGCCGAGCCGAGCGAGGAGGTGGTGGCCGAGGTGCCGCCGGCCGCGGCGGGTGGGCGTCCGGTGTCGTCCTCGGGCGGCTTCGGGGTGGTGCAGGCGGCGTTCCTGCTCGGCGCGCTGCTGCTGTCGCTGGGAGTCGGGCTGCTGCTGCGGCTGCGGCACCTGACGCGGACGGCCGACGACGGCGGGCCGGGCCCGGGGCTGGACTTCGAGCGGGCTGTCCCGCCGCGGCGGGGGTGGGGCCTGCTGCGCCGCTGACGAGGCGAGGCGGGGCGCGCGCTTTACAAAACTTCGACTCTTGTAAAACACCGTGGCGCGTGCCACAGTCGGGGCGTACCCGAGAGATCGGAGTCCGGCGATGACCGCTGGCGCCACCGCGACCGTCCCGCCCGCGACCTGGCGCGACCCGCGCAGGCCGCTCTGGCCGCTCGCCCTGCTGGTCCCGGCGCTGCCCTTCGCCGCCTGGCTGGCCTGGCGGGGCGGGGCCGGGTCGTGGGCCTGGTGGCTCGCCCCGGTGGTGGTCTTCGGGGTGATCCCGGTGGTCGACCTGCTCGTCGGCGACGACCGGCACAACCCGCCGGACGAGGCAATGCCGCGCCTGGCCCGCGACGGCTACTACCGCTGGCTCACCTACCTGTACCTGCCCGCCCAGTACGCCGCGCTGGTGCTCGGCTGTGCCGTGTGGGCCTCGGGCGGGCTGCCCCCGCTCGGCGCGGCCGGGCTGGTCGCCACCCTCGGCGTCGTCAACGGCATCGCCATCAACACGGCCCACGAGCTGGGGCACAAGCGGGAGAAGCTGGAGCGCTGGCTGTCGAAGGTGGCCCTCGCCCCGACCGGCTACGGGCACTTCCACGTCGAGCACAACCGGGGCCACCACGTGCGGGTCGCCACCCCGGCCGACCCGGCCAGCTCCCGGCTCGGGGAGAGCTTCTACGCCTTCTGGCCGCGTACCGTGCTCGGCAGCCTGAGTTCGGCCTGGCGGCTGGAGACGGGCCGGTTCCGCGTCCGGGGCCGCAGCCCGTGGACGTACCGCAACGACATCCTCAACTCCTGGGCCATGACCGTGGTGCTGTGCGCCGCGCTGGCCGGAGTGTACGGGCCGGGGGTGCTGCCCTTCCTGCTGCTCCAGGCGGTGTTCGGCTTCTCCCTGCTGGAGGTGGTCAACTACCTGGAGCACTACGGCCTGGCCCGGCGGCGCAACCCCGCCGGCCGGTACGAGAAGGTGGACCCGCGACACAGCTGGAACAGTGACCGGGCGGTCACCAACGTCTTCCTGTTCCAGCTCCAGCGGCACAGCGACCACCACGCCAACCCGCTGCGCCGCTATCAGACGTTGTGTAGCTTCGACTGCTCGCCGCAACTGCCCGCCGGGTACGCCACGATGGTCGTGGCCGCCCTCGTGCCGCCCGTGTGGCGGCGGGTGATGGACCACCGGGTGCTCGCCCACTACGGTGGCGACCTGGAGCTGGCCAACGTTCACCCGCCGGCCCGGGCCCGGCTGCGCCGGCTGGTCGGTTGACGGCGTCGGGCTGGGGCGGGGCTGGTCAGCTGACGGCGTCGGGCTGGGTCCGCTCGGCCCGGCGGGAACGGTGCTGCGCCGGCGCGGACCAGTCGAGCTGCGCCGGCTCCAGGCCCAGCTCGCGGGCGGCGGCCAGCCGGATCCACTCGGCGAACTGCCGGCGCGAGATCACCCGGTCGTGCACGGCGAACTGCACGGCGAGCCCGTCCATCACGGCGTTGATCCGCCACGCGGCACCGGCCGGGTCGGCGCAGACGAAGACGCCCTCACACACCCCGTCGGCGATCACCGCGGCGAGATCCTCTCGCCAGCGCAGGTCCAACCGGCGGGAGACCTTCTCCAACTCCGGGACGCGCAGCGACTCCGACCAGCCGTCGATCCATATCGACCAGGAGGTCGGCCGGCCGGTCGGGGTGCAGAGCTTCAGCATCCGGCGGAGCTTGACCAGGGGCGAGGCGGCGGACCGGGCCACGGCGTCGAGCCGGGCGAGGTCCTGCTCCACCGCGTACGCGAAGGCCTGGGAGAGCAGCCGCTCCTTGGTGGCGAAATGGTAGAAGACCAGCGCCTGGCTGACCCCCGCCGCCTGGGCCACGTCGGCCGTGCGCGTGTTGGCCAGTCCCCGTTCCGCGATCACGTCACAGGCCGTGCGCAAGAGGGCATCCAGGCGGATCTCGGCGGCACGTCTCGTCACGTCGCTACCGTAACCTATCCGTTCGTGCACAAACAGTTACCGCTCCGGCGGATTCGGCCCCCTGGAGTCGGAATTAGGACAGTTTTCCTGTCTTATTGGGCATGCCCGATCCTGCCCCCGACATCCTGGTCAGGCTCCTAGGAAGCCTGGCCGACGTGCCGCGCGCGACCAGGGCTCGCTCGCCCCGGGGTGGCCCGCCGCGCCGGTGACGTCGGGGGCATCTGAGCCGGCGCAGGTCACCATGTCGCCCCTGGCGAGGCGCTGGGCGTGCGCGGGCCCGGCCCCGCGACGGCGGAGGGCATGGCGGACGCGCCGGGCGCCGCCCCCGATTTGGCAACCGATCGCGGGCTCGGCTAAAGTTCTCATCCGTCACCGGGAAACACCGGGGGCGTGCGGACGTAGCGCAGCTGGTAGCGCATCACCTTGCCAAGGTGAGGGTCGCGGGTTCGAATCCCGTCGTCCGCTCGGAGCTGCCGCCACGCATGTCGGGGGCAACCTTGGTGGAGTGGCCGAGAGGCGAGGCAACGGCCTGCAAAGCCGTGTACACGGGTTCAAATCCCGTCTCCACCTCGGCAGTTGACGAGGGCGATTGGCGCAGTGGGAGCGCGCTTCCTTGACACGGAAGAGGTCACTGGTTCAAACCCAGTATCGCCCACCACGGGTAACGGCCCGGCACCTGTACGGTGCCGGGCCGTTTCGCCGCCCGGGGCCGTCCAGCCCCCGGGCAGGCGGGCGGGAGCCCTACAGCGGCGGGGCGACGTCCCGGCGCTCCTCGACCCGGCGGTACTCCACCGGCTCCGAGGTGGTGACCACCTCGCGGCGGCGGCCCCACACCAGCGTGGTCATGACGAGGCCGAGCGCGCCGGCGGCCATCAGGATCCAGCCGACGACGTCCAGGTCGACGCCGCCGACGCTGGCGTCGAGCGCGAACGTGAGGATCGCGCCGACCGCGATCAGGAAGATGCTCGTTCCGATACCCACGACAGCCTCCTTCGGGGGGATGCAGTGTGCTGTCGATGGACCTGAGTACCCCGGCGGTGAGCAGTGCAATCACCCGGGCGTCAGGGCGGCGTGCGGTGCGATCTTGTCATCGGGTACAGTTCAACCCGTCGCCGGCCAACACGGGCGGCACGCGGACGTAGCGCAGCTGGTAGCGCATCACCTTGCCAAGGTGAGGGTCGCGGGTTCGAATCCCGTCGTCCGCTCGCGATCCGCCCCTCGGGGCCGACCGCAGCCGAGCCCGGCCTTCTCGCTCCGGGCGCTGGCGAGCGCGGGCGATTGGCGCAGTGGGAGCGCGCTTCCTTGACACGGAAGAGGTCACTGGTTCAAACCCAGTATCGCCCACCATGCGTGGCAGTGCGCGAACCGCATCGTCGCTGGTCAGGGCTGGTCCGTCGAGGGTCAGCCCTTCGGCGTTTCCAGCCAGTGGGAGTCGGAAGACCGGTTTGACCAAGTTGTCAGACCCGATGATGATCTCGTGTATGAGAGCCTCGAACATTGCCTTGCGAGCGGCTGGCGCTCCGTTCGTGAGAATCTGTCGGATTTGATCGCGAATCTTGGTGAGGTCGCCGGGGGTGAGTGCCTGGGGCGGCTGTTCTAGCTTCAGCTCCAGTTGCGCCTTGCGGGCGCGCAGTTGCTTTGACTGGTCCTTCAGTCTGGTCATCCGCGCCCGCACGTCGGGGTCGTCGTCATCGAGCGGGCCCCTCTCGAACGCGGTCGAGTACCGATCGGTCGCTGCGGTCCGTCGCAGCCCGTCTTGGTGCCGTAGCGGGCGCGGCTCCAGCAGGTGTAGTACCGGTAGGTCTTGTAGCGACCGTGGGCGGCGGTGCCCACGTAGCGGTGCCCGCATTGGGGGCAGCGGATCAGGGTGTAGTCGGAGGGGTTGGCAGCCCGTTGGCCGATCTCGGCTGACCGTTTCCCGAGGATGCGTTGTGCGAGGTCGAACTGCTCCACGCCGATGATCGCGCTTCGTGGGCGTTCTGGACGAGAATGTCACGAAAGCGCTTTTCGCCGAGGTAGATCCGGTTGGTCAGGACGACTGTGACGGTGTGCTGGGACCACTGGCCAGTTTCCGACCGCGGAACCGTCCCGCCGACGGGCTGTGCCCCGCCGCTGCGGCGTAGGCAGCGCACCAGGGCGCCGGCGGTCGTCACAAGCCGCGTAGCGAAGAAATCTTGTGGTCAGGTACTCCGATGCCTAAGCTAAAGCGCCTTAGTGCGGTGGCGGAGCTCTTGCCCTTGTCGGAGGTACGCATGCTTCATGATCGGTCGTTGACGGCGGTCGCAGTAGCGGTCGCGCTCGTCGTCACACTGTCGCCATCGTCGGCGGCCGCAAGCGACACCCTGCCGTGGGAGGGCGTCGCGGCGAAGGGCGCTAACCAGCCCTACCAGCACGGCTACACCAGTGCGGATCTGCTGCGCTGGACGCCGGAGTCGGACCTGTTCGGCGACATGACCCGCGCCCGGGTCCCGCTACAGCCGCGCGTCGCGCCGCTGAAAGCCACCCAGGCTGACCCGAAACTCGACCCGGCGGTGCAACAACTCACGCTGGCCGGGGACTACGGCAACGCATTCTTCGAGAGCTACCCGTACAACAACGAGTTCAGTGCCTACCTGTTCAACTACTGGCAGTACACCGACTATTACGCCGCGTGGCACGGCATGCCCACGGAGGGCGTGCCGGAGGAACTTTACGATCCAAAGCTGGACTGGCGCCAGAAGTGGTTCGAGTTCGGGATGCTCAACCTGCCCAACTCCGGGTACACCAACGCGGCGCACAAGAACGGCGTGAAGTCGCTCGGCTGCATCTTCTTCTCCGAGAATGACCGCGGCACGCAGACGTACACGGAGATGCTCGTCCAGGACGAGAACGGCGACTACCCGGTCGCCCGCAAGCTCGTCGAACTGGCCCGCTGGTACGGCTTCGACGGCTACTTTATCAACCAGGAGGAGCCGTTCGTCGCGGTTCCCGACTTACCGCGCTACAAGGCGTTCCTCAAGGTGCTCCGGGACTCCGGGCTCTACGTGCAGTTCTACGACTCGGTCGACACGATCACTGGCCTGCGGGTGTACCAGAATGAGTTCAACAGCCAGAACAGCCCGTTCGTGCGGGATCCGGAGCTGGGCGACGTCAGCGACTCGATGTTCCTGAACTACTGGTGGAACAAGGCCAAGCTCACCTTGTCCCGGGACCACGCGCGGCTCCGCGGGCTCGACCCGCGCAGGGTGGTGTTCGCCGGCCTGGAGGCAGGCGCGTTCCAGTTCGACCAGCCGTACAACCTGGACGACAACCTCGACGCCAATGGTGTGCCGATGAACGGCATCGCGACGCTGGGTGCGGACTTCGTGCACTCGGACATGGCCGACAAGGAGAACGACGCCAAGCAGTGGCAGGCGTACGACCGGGAACGGCGCTGGTGGACCGGTAGCTCCACCGGCGGTGCCGACGACACCGCGTATTGGAAGGGCATTTCATCCTACATCACCGAGCGGTCCACGATCAGCGGCACCACCTTCGACACCACCTTCAACACTGGTCACGGCCTCGAGTACGTCGAGAAGGGTGCGGTGTCGAACCCGGCCGAGTGGTCGAACATCAACATCCAGGACCATCCGGTTACCTGGCAGTGGAACATCTCCGCGCCTGGGGACGGCACGCCAGTGCTAGGCGTCGACTACGACTACGGTCCCCGGTACACGAGGGCCGGCCGATTCTCGTACCAGCAGGTGGGCGCCTATGAGGGCGGCAGCTCCCTGGTGCTGACCGGTGACCTGGCCGCGGACAACTACCTGAAGCTCTACCGCACGAATCTGTCGGTGACCGACAAGTCGAAGCTCGGGATCACCTACCGGAAGGTCTCGGCCGACGACGCATCGCAGTTGCGCGCCGCCGTCACCTTTGCCGACGATCCGCACACCGTGGTGCACCTGCCGATCGAGGCCTCGGGCGCGCGGACCGTCGGCTGGACCAAGGCGTCGCTCGACCTGTCGATGTACGCGGGCCGCACCATTGTCACGCTCGGCCTGGTCGTCGCCGCCGGGCCGGCCACCATCGAGGACTACCAGCTGAACGTGGGCCGGATGACGCTCACCGACGGCGAGTCGCACGTGCCTCCCACGCCGACTGGTTTCCACATCCGCGCGGCGCTCACCGGCACCGACGAGCTCGAACTCGGCTGGAACCTGGACGACTACGACACAGTGGCCGAGTACGCCGTCTACGACAATGGCATGTATCTCGGCGGAATTTACGACGACGTCCTCTACGTCAAGCGCTTCACCGGGCAGAAGGGCACGCTGGAGCTGCGGGCCGTCGGGCACGACGGCAGCGTCAGCGAGCCCGCGATCATCCGGTACGACTTCCGCAGAGCGCCGGGCGACGTCAAGGCCACCGCGGCGGCTGACGGCAGCGTGACAGTGACCTGGCCGAAGGCTGCCCCCGGCGCCCGGGTACGGCTGGAGTCGGCGTACTCCGGCACCCGGACCGTCCGGGAGGTCACGTCGACGGATGCCACCTCGGCGACCCTGACCGGCGTGCCGACAACCGGTGGGCACTACCTGGTGACGGTCAGCCACGGCAATGCGACACCGGTCTCCTACCGGGGCGAGTTCGCTGACACGCACGTCGAGGCGTACCCCACCGCGCTGGTGACCGTCACCGGAAACGTGTTTCGGTTCCGGACCCCGTGGACGGCGGACTGGTACAAGTTGCACGTCAAGGAGGATGGAGTGGCGAAGATGTTCGCCACCACGTATTCGTCCGGCGCGAAGCCGTACATCATCCGGGGGCGTACCACCCTGGCCGCGCTCACGGTCATAATGGACCGTCTGGACTCAGAGGTCACCGTCACGATCGAGGACTACGCCGGCAACACCACCACCACGGTTGTGCGCCCGGCCTTAGCCGAGCGGTTGAGTGAGGGTGGGCTCCGGGTACCGTAGGGGCACGCCGCGATCGCCCGAGTTCTCGGGTCCGCGCCCGTACCGATGAGGATCTATGCCGCAGCGCCGCACCCGACCAACCTTGAAGGATCTCGCCAATCGTCTGGGGATCTCCGAGTCGGCCGCATCGTTCGCGTTGAACGGGCGTCCCGGGGTCTCGGAGCAGACCCGCAAGCGGGTCCTCGCCTTGGCGGAGGAGTTGCAGTGGTCACCGCATCACGCGGCGCGGACCCTGTCCGGCATCACGTCGATGACCGTGGGGTTCGTGCTCACCCGCGACGTGCAGCAATTCGGGATGGAGACGTTCTATCTGCGGTTGCTGACCGGTGCGCAGTCCGTGCTCAGCGAGCGTGGATACGGCCTGCTGTTCCAGATGACGCACTCGGTGGACGAGGAGCTTGCCGTGCTGCGTCGCTGGAGCGAGGAGCGCCGGGTCGAGGGTGTAATCATCAGCGACCTGCGCCGCGGTGATCCGCGCCCTGCGTACCTGCGGGATCTGGGCCTGCCGGCCGTACTGGCCGGCGGGCCCGACCCAAGGAAGCTGATACCGAGCGTCACGGTCGATGACGGTGCGGCGATCCGGCTGCTCGTCGAGCACCTGCGAAACGCCGGACACCGGCGCCTGGCCTACGTCAGCGGGCCGGCCTACCTGCTCCACGTGCATCGCCGGATCACCGCGTTCCGGCGCGCAGCGGATGGGATCATGGCCGAGCCGGGGGTTATCGGCACGGACTACAGCGACGAGCAGGGGCGGGCTGCCACCCAGCGGTTGCTGCGCGCCGCCAATCCCCCGGACGCAGTGGTTTTCGACAACGAGGTGCTGGCGGTGTCCGGCGTCCGGACATTGAACGGCGCGGGCCTATCCGTGCCAGCCGACATCTCCGTGGTCAGCTGCGAGGACTCCGCGATCTGCATGGCCTTGCAGCCGGCGCTGACCGCCGTGCAGCGCGATCCGACGGTCTTCGGCGAGGCGGTGGCGCGAAAGCTGCTCCGGCTGGTGCACAACGAGTCGGAGCCGGTCGTCGAGGCGCAGCAGCCCACGATAGCAATCAGGGAGAGCACGCGGCAGCGTTGACCGAGTCGCCGGACCGGGTCGTTCCCTGTGCTTCGCCGTGACCCACGAGCGGAGCCAGCAGGTGTGGAGTCGTGGCGGCAACCTGCGTTGATGCATTGACACGCTTACTAAAGCGCTTTAGGGTTCTCGCCAATCGCCGGAGGTGACACCGTGCATGTCAACCCATCCATCGTTCTCGCGCGTCTGCAGCGGGTGGTCCGGGAGCGGCTTCGCCCCAGGCTGTACGAGCCGCTCGCGGACGTGTCGGTGAGCGCCTGGCGGGTCGACGGCGACGGCGAGCCGGTACCCTCCGCGCACGCCCTCGGACTGGACGTCCCGGCTGACCGGGAGAAGCCCAGCTACGTGCCGTTCGCCGTCGGTGACACCTGGGGTCCCGCATGGGGCACCACCTGGCTGCGCATCGAGGGCCGGGTACCCGACTCGGCGCTCCCGGTCGAGCTGGTGCTCGACCTGGGGTGGTTCGACCACTCCGTGGGCGGGCACTGCGAGGGCCTTGTGTACCGGCCCGACGGCATGCCGGTCAAGGCGCTGCACCCGCGCAACGGCTGGGTACGGCTGACCGGTCCGGGCGCCGCGCCGGACGTCCTGGCCGTGGACGGCTCGTTCACGCTCTACGTCGAAGCGGCCGCGAACCCGCTGCTGCTCGGCCTGCCGCCGTTCGTGGAGACCACACTCGGCGAGAAGCCCGGTCCCGACGAGCCGGAGCCGTACCGGCTGGTGGCCGCGCAGCTGTGCGCGTTCTCGCCGGACGTGTTCGCGTTGCTGCGTGATTTGGAGGCGACCGGCGACCTGCTGCCGCATCTGGACGCGGGCGAGCCGCGCTACTGGCGGGTGCTGGACGCAGTGGAGGCGGCGCTCGACGCGACCAACGTGCTAGACGCTCGGGCGGCACTGGCCGACGTCCTCGCCCGGCCCGCGCACGCCACCGCGCACCGGATGACCGCGGTCGGTCACGCGCACATCGACTCGGCCTGGCTGTGGCCACTGCGCGAGACTCGGCGCAAGGTGGCGCGCACACTCACCAACGTGCTGGCGCTGATGGACACCGACCCCACCTGGGTGTACGCGATGTCCTCGGCCCAGCAGTTCGCCTGGGTCGAGGCGGACCATCCGGAGCTGTTCGAGCGGGTCCGAGCCCGGGTGGTCGAAGGGCGCATCGTGCCGGTCGGCGGCATGTGGGTCGAGTCGGACGCGGTGATGCCGGCCGGCGAGTCGCTGGTCCGGCAGATCAGCTACGGCCAGCGCTACTTCGCCGAGACGTTCGGCCACGAATCCGAGGTGGTCTGGCTGCCCGACAGCTTCGGCTACTCCGGCGCGTGGCCGCAGCTCGCCCGCCGCGCCGGCTACCGCTGGTTCCTCACCCAGAAGCTCTCCTGGAACGACACCACCGTCTTCCCGCACCACACCTTCGCCTGGGAGGGCATCGACGGCACCCGCATCCTCACTCACTTCCCGCCGTCCGACACGTACGCCGCCGAGGTGACCGCGGCCGAGCTCAAGCACGCCGTGACGAACTTCCGGGACAAGACGCGCTCCGACCATTCGCTGCTGCTGTTCGGGTACGGGGACGGCGGTGGCGGCCCCAACCGGGAGATGCTGGCCCGCACCCACCGCTTCCGCGACCTGGAGGGCGCGCCGCGGGTCGAGCTGCGCGCCCCGGAGAAGTTCTTCGCCGACGTCGAGGCCGAGCTGGGCGACCAGACGCCGGTCTGGGCCGGTGAGCTGTATCTAGAGCTGCACCGAGGCACGCTGACCTCGCAGATCGCGATGAAGCAGGGCAACCGCCGGGCCGAGGCGATGCTGCGCACCGTCGAGTACCTGGCGACGGCCGCCGCCGTGCGCGACGGTGTTGCCTACCCGTACGACGAGCTGGACGAGGCATGGCGCACGGTGCTGCTGCACCAGTTCCACGACATCCTGCCCGGCTCCTCGATCTCCTGGGTGCACCGCGAGGCCAGGGACACGTACGCCCGCCTGGACGCGCGGCTGCGCAGCCTGGTGCCGGGCGCCGGTGCCCCCGGGCGGCTGGTCGGCTGGACCGTGGTACGCGCCGAACCGGCGGTGGCTCCGGACATCGACGGTGTGCTGGACAACGGCCTCCTGCGCGCCGTCATCGGCCCGGACGGGCACGTGCGGACGCTGACCGAGCTGCGCACCGGCCGTGAGCTCGTAATCGAGGGCGGGCAGCTCGGAGAGCTGCAGCTGTTCCGCGACGAGCCGGTGCGCTGGGACGCCTGGGACCTCGATCGGCACGTGCTGCGCAGCCCGGTGGAGCTGACCGGCCCGGTGACTGCCGAGGCCACCGGGGACGCGATCGTCGTCACCCGCCGGCACGGCGACTCGACGTTCACCACCACGTACGCGATGCGGCCGGACGCGCCCCGCCTGGACGTCACCGTCGAGGTGGACTGGCAGGAGCGCGAGCACCTGCTCAAGCTCTCGCTGCCGGTCGCCGTACACACGATGCGGGCCCGGTACGAAACGCAGTACGGCTCCATCGAACGTCCCACCCACGAGAACACGCTCGCCGACGAGGCCCAGTACGAGGTCTGCTCGCACCGCTGGGTGCACGTGGCCGAGCCGGGACTCGGTGTCGGCGTCGTCAACGACTCCACGTACGGATGCGACGTGCGCCGGGTCCCCGGCGGCACCGACATCCGCCCCACGCTGCTGCGCGCACCGCGGTTCCCTGACCCGGACACCGATCGCGGCCGGCACACGTTCCGATTCGCCGTCCTGGCCGGGGACGAGACGGACACCCGGGCCGCCGCCGACGACCTGAACGCACCGCAGCTCGCCGCGCTCGCCGATGTCGAACCCCTGATGACGCTCGACGTCGAGTCGGGCGCGGCTGTCATCGACTGGATGAAGCTCGCCGACGACCGCAGCGGCGACGTCATCGCCCGCGTGCACGAGACGCGCGGCGGCCGCGCCACCGCCCGCCCGAACCTCGGCTTTGACGCCACCGTCACCGAAACGGACCTGCTCGAACGCCCTCTTCCGCCCGATTACGACCTGCCCGTCGCCCTCCGAGCCGGCCGGCTGATCCTCGGCCCCTACCAGATCGCCACTCTCCGTCTGACCCCGCCACCGTCCAAGGAGTGCTGATGTTCTTTCGCAAACCCCACAGATACGCCCTGCCGGTCGTCCTCGCACTCGCGCTCGGCGCATGCGGGATCGGCGGCGGCGCCGACGACTCGGAGGCCACCGTCAGCGGCGAGGTGACCGGCGAGATCACCTTCCAGACCTGGAACCTCAAGGGCAACTACGCCGACTACTTCAACGGCCTGATCACCGCGTTCCGAAACGCCAACCCGGGCACCACGGTCAAGTGGATCGACCAGCCGCCGGAGGGATACCAGGACAAACTCTCCGCCGACGCGGCCGCCGGATCCCTCCCGGACGTGGTCGACATCGGCCCGGAGGCGGCGTTCACGCTCGCCAACGCCGGTATGCTCCTCGACCTGTCCAAGACCGACCCCGAGGCCAAGGCGTCGTACCTGCCCAAGGCATGGGACGCCAACACCTTCCCGTCGCTCGGCGGCACCTACGCGTACCCGTGGTACCTGAACACCGGGCCCTCCTTCTTCAACACCGCGCTGCTGCAGAAGTGCGGCGTGTCGAAGGACCCGCTGCCGGCCACCTTCGACGCACTGTTCGCAGCGGGCCAGAAGATGGCGGCGACCTGCAAGAGCGATGCCACCATGGTCGGCCGGCTGCCGGCGATCGAGACCTTCGGCGCGTACGGCGTGCCGCTCATGGACCAGGCGGGCACCAGGTTCACCTTCAACGACGCCAAGGCCGTGGAGCTGGTCAACCACTACCGCAACCTGTACCAGGCGGGCGGCCTGACCGAGGAGACGCTCAACGAGTTGCAGACCGGTGAGCTGGACGCGTTCAAGGCCGGCCGAGTCGGGTGGCTGCCCGGTAGCTCGTACACGCTCAAGGATCTGAAGTCCACGGCGCCGAAGGTGGCCGAAACCGTGGTGATCTCGCCGCAGGTCACCAACGACAAGCCGAACATGTACATCGAGTCGCTCGCCGTCAACGCGAAGTCCAAGAACGTCGCCACCGCCGTCGCCTTCGCCAAGTTCGCCACCAACAAGGAGAACCAGCTCGCGTTCAGCAAGCAGGCGGCGATCTTCCCGTCCGCAGCCGGCGCGCTCGACGACCCGTACTTCACGACCGGCGACGGCACCGATGAGGCCAAGCTCCGGCTGGAGTCCGCCAAGGCCGTCTCCGACGCGATCGTCTACTGGCCGGCGGCCTTCTCCTCCAAGAGCGTCGACTACCTGCGGGAGCAGATCGCCCTCGCCGTGCTGGGCAAGAAGGACGTGCAGGCAGCGCTGGACGAGGCCGTCAAGTACGCCGACGCGAGTCTGCCCAAGAAATGACCGTCACCCCCGTCCGCCGGGATACCACGGCGACCGGGACGATGCCGCCGCGAGCCCAGTCGGGTCGCGGCGGCACCGGGCGAACTCACGACCGGTGGTGGACACCATGGCTTTTCCTGGTGCCTGCTCTGGCGATCGTCGTGGTCTTCATCCTGTTCCCGTTCGCCAACACGCTCGCCCTGTCGGCGACCGATGCGACCCTGCTCAAGCCGGGCCAGTTCGTCGGCGCGGACAACTTCGTCCGACTCTGGCACGACGACCGGTTCCGCACCGCCATGACCAACTCCCTGCTGTACGTGGTCTGCGTGGTTCCGGTCATGGTCGCCGCCCCGCTGGTGCTGGCCGCGCTGGTCAACGGCACCACCCGGATCCTCGGTTTCCTGCGCACCGCGTATTACCTGCCGGTGGTCATGTCGTCGGTCATCGTGGGTCTGATCTGGACCAACCTGCTGGACAGCCGGGGCCTGGTGAACCAGGTACTGGACTGGCTCGGCGTGATCAGTGAGCCGGTGCCGTTCCTCAGTGGCCGCTGGCTTACCCTGCTCAGCGCGATGGTGGTCACGATCTGGACCGGCCTCGGGTACTACATGGTCATCTACCTCGCCGCGCTGGCCAACATCGACCCCGCGTTGTACGACGCCGCATCCGTCGACGGGGCCGGGCCGATCCGGCAATTCCTGCACGTAACCGTCCCGGGCGTACGGACCACGTCGGCACTGATCGGGCTCTTCTCCTCGGTCTCCGCCTTCCGGGTCTTCGGTGAGGTATACATCCTGACCGGCGGTACCGGAGGCGTGGGTGGCCAGAACATCACGATCACCATGCTCATACAGCAGGAGGGCACCGGCCTGCAGGCCGAGACCGGGTACGCCGGCGCGATCAGCGTGGTGATGTTCGTGGTCCTCGGGTTGCTGCTGGCCGGGCAACTGCGGTTCCAGCGCCGAGGAGGCAGCCGGTGAGGCGTACCCAGAAGACGCTGCGCTACCTGGTGCTGCTCGCGTTCTTCCTGCTGCTGGCCGGACCGCTGCTCTGGCAGCTGTCCCTGTCGTTCAAGGGCGCCGGCGACGACCTGTACGCCCAGCCACCGCAGGTGATCCCGGCCGACCCCACGACCGGGAACTACACCGGCGTCCTGGACCGTCTGCCCGTACTGCGCTACGTGTTGAACTCCGGGATCGTGGCGCTGCTGGTGGTGGCCGGCAACGTCGCGGGTGGAACCCTAGCCGGATTCGCCCTGGCTCGACTGCGCTTCCGGTTCCGTGGCCTGGTCACCGGCCTATTCGTCGTGGCGCTGCTGGTGCCCACCGAGTCGATCATCATCGCCCAGTTCCTGCTCATCCGATCCACCGGACTGGCTGACACGCTGCTCGGCGTGGCCCTGCCGACCTGCGTCGCAGCGCTCAACGTGCTGCTGATGCGCAACGGCTTCCAGGCCATCCCGGCCGAGCTGGAGGAGGCGGCCCGGATCGACGGCGCGGGCGTGTGGCGGCGGTTCTGGCACGTCTGCGTGCCGCAGGTCCGCGGCGTGATGACCGTGGTGGCGATCTTCTCGTTCGTCGGCGCCTGGAACGATTTCCTGTGGCCGCTGATCGTGCTCTCCGGCGAGGAGAACTACACCCTGACCCTTGGCCTCAACCGGCTACGGGGCACCTTCTACTCCGATCCGCGGCTGATCGCGGCCGGCACGATCATCGCGCTGCTGCCGATCCTCGCCGTGTTCGCCCTTCTCCAGCGATCTTTTCTCCGCGGCCTGGAAGCAGGCGGCATCAAAGGATGACCTTCGTGCGCACAATTCCCCGCTTCGGCGTCAACTACGTTCCGTCCGGTGATTGGTTCTACTCGTGGTTGTCGCCGCGCTGGGACACCATCCGTAGTGACCTCGACAGCATTGCCACTCTCGGGCTCGACCACGTCCGGGTCCTGCCGCTCTGGCCGGTGCTGCAGCCGAACCGCACGCTGATCGCCGAGGAGGCGCTGGCCGACGTGCGCCGCGTCGTGGAGCTCGCCGGGGACGCCGGGCTGGACGCGAGCGTCGACGTGATCCAGGGGCACCTGTCCAGCTTCGACTTCGTGCCGTCGTGGCTGTCCAGCTGGCACCGGCGCAACATGTTCACCGACCCGGAGAGCGTCGCCGCGCAGGCCGCGCTCGTCAAGGCCGTGCACACCGCCGTCGCGGACCTGCCTGGCTACCTCGGTCTGACGCTCGGCAACGAGGTGAACCAGTTCTCCTCGCCCCCGCATCCGTCGCCGATGCCGGCCACTCCCGACCAGATCAGCACCTGGCTGACCACGCTGCTGGCCACGGTACCGTCCGGCCGGGGCGTGCGGCTGCACGCCGAATACGACGCCGTCTGGTACCAGGACGGGCATCCCTTCCTGCCGACCCATGCCAGCCGGTACGGCGACGTCACCGCCATCCACTCCTGGATCTTCAACGGCACCGCGCAACACTACGGCGCGATGTCCGAGGCGAGCATCCGCCATGCGGAGTATCTGATTGAGCTGTCCCGAGCGTTCGCGGTCGACCCCGCCCGCCCGGTCTGGTTGCAGGAGATCGGCGCGCCGCTGAACTGCCTCGACGAGAGCGACGCGCCTGAGTTCTGCCGCCGCGCGGTGCTCGCCGCAGCCGCGTCCGATGCGCTGTGGGGCGTCACCTGGTGGTGCTCGCACGACGTACGTCGCGGTCTGGCCGACTTCCCTGAACTGGAGTACTCGCTCGGGTTGTTCGACGCGAACGGCCGGGTCAAGCCGATCGGCACGGCGTTCGCCGAGGTGGCCGAGCACGTCCGGGCGGGATGGCGGGAAGCGGCGCCGGAACCGCGGACGACCGCCGTGCAGATTCCGGCCGATGATGACGGTGTCCCGGTGAGCCGGGCCGCCCTCGCACCGGGCGGCGCGGTCTTCACCGCCTGGATGGAGGCCGCCCTGCGCGGCGAGCGCCCGGCGCTGGTCCTCACTGGGGCCGCCCACCACTTCGAACACCTGCTGCCGCCCGCGCCGTCCGATGTGTCCGGCGTCTACAGCGCGGTCAGCGACGCCGATGCGTTCGCCCTGTGATGCCGCTCTACCGCAGGGCGGACCTGCCGGTCGGCGAGCGGGTCCGGGATCTGCTCGGCCGGATGACCCTGACCGAGAAGGTCGGCCAGCTCAACCAGCGCCTGTACGGCTGGCACGCGTGGCGACGCACTCCCGACGGGTTCGCGGTCACCGAGGAACTGGTCGCCGAGGCGCGCCGCTACGGCGGTATCGGAGCCGTCTACGGCCTGCAGCGCGCCGATGCCTGGTCCGGGCAGGGCTGGGCTACCGGCGCCACGGCCGACGACGGTGCCGAACTCGCCGCCGAGGTCCAGCGCGCGATCGTCACCGAGTCACGGCTCGGCATACCCGCGCTGTTCGTCGAGGAAGTGCCGCACGGTCACCAGGCCCTCGACGGCACGGTGCTGCCCGTCGCGCTGGCGGTCGCGTCGAGCTGGGACCCGGACCTGTACGAGCGGGCATCCCAAGCGGTCGCCACCGAGGTTCGCGCCCGCGGCACCCACGTCGCATTGGTGTCCACACTGGACGTGCTGCGCGATCCGCGCTGGGGCCGCGCCGAGGAGACGTTCGGCGAGGACCCGTACCTCGCCGCCGTCTTTACCACGGCCGCTGTTCGCGGGCTGCAGGGCTGCGGCGCCGGCGAGCCGATCCCGGCGGACCGGGTGGCCGTGGTGCTCAAGCACGCCGCCGGGCAGGGCGCGACGATCGGCGGCCGCAACTGGGCTGCGACCGAACTCGGCTGGCGGGAGCTCGCCGAGATCCACCTGCCGCCGGTCCGGGCCGCCGTGGACGCCGGCGCGGCCGGGCTGATGGCCGCCTACAGCGAGGTCGATGGCCTGCCGGTGGCCGCCAACCGGCGCCTGCTCACCGATGTGATCCGTGGTGCACTCGGCTTCGACGGCCTGGTGATGGCGGACGGCACGGCCCTGGACCGGCTGCTGCGACTCACCGGTGACCCGGTGTCTGCGGCGGCGCTGGCGTTGCGGGCCGGCACCGACCTGAGCCTGTGGGACGAGGTTTTCCCACACCTGGGCACGGCCGTCGAGCGAGGCCTGTTAGCCGAGGAGGAACTCGACCACGCGGTGGCCCGGGTCCTTGCGCTCAAGTTCCGGCTCGGCTTGTTCGACGAGCCCGCCGTACCACCGGCCGGGGTCGACCACGCTCGGCGGGACGCGGCGCGGCTCTCCACGGAACTCGCCGCCCGATCCGTCACGCTCCTGCGCGACGACGGTCAGCTTCCGTTGCGGGGCAGGCGGATCGCGGTACTCGGGCCGCACGCCGACACGCTGTGCCACGCGCTCGGTGACTACACTGCGCCCCAGCGCCCCGACGTTGGAACCACGATCGCGACGGCGCTGCGGGCCGCCGTACCGGCGGGCACGGAGGTGGTGACCGCGTCCGGCGCGGACATCGCCACCGACGACGAGTCGGCGGTCCCCGCCGCGGTGGCTCTGGCCCGGGACGCGGACGTCGTCGTGCTCTGCCTCGGCGGTTCCAGCGCCCGCGACGCCGAAACCCGGTTCGACGTCAACGGAGCGGCCCTTACCGGCGGACCTCGCTCGCAGATGACGGCCGGGGAGGGCGTCGACCTGGCGGCGCTGCGGCTCGGCGCGGGTCAGCACGCGCTGCTGCGCCGCGTGGCCGCGACCGGCACTCCGGTGGTGGCCGTCGTCGTGCAGGGCCGGCCGCATGTGCTCGGCGAGGTGCTGTCCACCGCTGCCGCCTGCCTGAACGTCTTCTATCCGGGGCCGGCGCTCGGCACCGCAGTGACGGATGTGCTGCTCGGCCGGCGGGAACCACAGGGACGGCTGCCGGTGTCACTGCCGCGCGACGCCGCGAGCCTGCCGGTGCACTACAACCACCGCGACCACGACTGGGCCGGATACCTCGACGCGCCGCCCGGACCGCTGTTGCCATTCGGCTCCGGGCTCGGCGCGCACCCGCTCGTGCTCTCCGCGCCGGAACTGCTGCCGGGCACGCAGGTGAGCGTTACCGAACTGCGGGCCGGCACTAGGCTCACGTGCCGGGTCTCGATCCGCAACGACGGCCCGGTCCGGGCCTCCACGGTCGTACAGCTCTACGTCCGCCGAATCACGGCGTCGACGTGGCCACGCACCCGCGAGCTGCGTGGCTTCCGGTGGGTCGAAGTCCCGGCGGGCGGGTGCGTGACAGTGGAACTGACGGTCGGCGCCGCGCAGGTGAGCACGGTGGACGACTGTGGACGCCCACGGGTGGAAGCCGGCCTCGTCGAGCTGCAGACCGGCACATCGGTGGCCGACCTTACCAGGGTGCGGCTGTTGCTCACCACCGACGCGAGCGGCCGTAGCTCAGCCTGACGGGGTATCCCCGTCGGCTGGGGTGCCGCGATCACCGAGTTCCTCACCAAGCAGGTCTGAGAGATCGGCCAGCAAAAATTTTTACCCGAATCGCCCGGTCGACGGTTCTCTGTGTCTGGCCAATCACGCATAGTCGCGGCCGTGCCTGCTGCCTTCCCTTGACAGATGCGCTGCTGGGCGCTGGTGTGTCGGCGCGGTAAAACTCGGCCGAAGGTCTTGACAACAGGGGCTGTCTCGTAAGAACTTTTACCATCATTCGTTGCGTGAGCTTGGTGAAGGGTGGTGCCAAAGGTGGTCGAGTCCCCGGCGGTGGATGGCGGCGTACTGCAGACCGTGCGTGCCAAACTGCCGGAGTTCACGGGTGCTCTGCAGCGCGTCGCAGAGCAGGTGGTTGCCGACCCGGCTGGCGCGGCCCGGGCCACCATCGTGGAGTTGGCCGAGCGTAGCGGTACGTCGCCGGCGACGATCACGCGTTTCTGCCGGGCGCTTGGCTTCGAGGGCTACGCCGAACTGCGGCTGGGTATCGCCGAGGAAACTGGTCGGGCTCGCGCGGCCGGTTGGTCGGTGGACATCGGGCGGGAAATCCAGCCGGATGATCCGTTGGACCGGGTGCTGGGCCAGATCATGGCGGCTGACACGAAGGCGATGCAGGACACCGCGGCGCTGCTGGATCTGCGTGAGGTGGAGCGGGCGGCGGACGCGATCACCCGCGCTGCCCGGGTCACCATCTTCGGCGCCAGTGGCAGTGCTCTCGTCGGCGAGGAGATGCAGTTTAGCCTGCACCGCATCGGCGTGCCGGCGTGGGCGTGGACCGATCTGCACAACGGGCTGGCGGCTGCGGCGTTGCTGCGCCGCGGTGACGTGGCGCTGGGCATCTCACACAGCGGCCAGACGCGCGAGACGATCGAGATGCTCGCCGAGTCCGGCGGCCGCGGCGCGACCACGGTGGCGCTCACCAGCTTTCCCCGCTCGCCGCTGGCGGAGTTGGCCGACGTCGTGCTGCTCACCGCCAGTCAGGCCACCACGTTTCGTCCGGATGCGCTGTCCGCGCGCCATCCTCAGCTCGTCGTGCTCGACCTGCTGTACGTCGCAGTCGCGCAGCGCACGTACGACCGCGCACACGCCGCGTTCCAGCTCACCGCGCACGCGGTCGACGGACACAAGCAGCGAACCACCCCGTAACCAGCCCATACGAACAACCGCCCCCCAATCAGCCCTGAAGGAGCCCTCAATGTCCCCAACCCCCGGTGTCGATCGTCGTACCCTGTTGCGCCGAGCGGCGGCTGCTGGTCTGCTCGCCACTCCGGCCGCCGGTCTGCTCGGTGGCTGCGTTGGCGGAGGTGACGCTGGCACGCCGCAACAGGCGCAGGGTGAGAAGACCGCGGACAACCCGCTGGGTGTCAAGGAGGACGCCGAGCTCGAGGTGGTCATCTTCAACGGTGGCCTGGGCACCAAGTACGCCACCGACGTGCATATCCCGTCGTACAAGCGGAAGTTCCCGAAGGCGAACGTCAAGGTCTCGCAGACGGAGGAGATCGCCACCGTCCTGCAGCCGCGGTTCAGCAGCAACACGCCACCGGACATGATCAACAATGCTGGTTCCAAGCTGATGGACCAAGGTGCGCTGGTGCAGGCCGGTCAGGTGCAGGACCTGACCGAGTTGTTCGAGGCCGAGTCGCTGGACCTGCCGGGCAAGAAGGTCAAGGACACCCTCATTCCGGGCACCATCGAGCAGGGCACGTTCAACGGCAAGCCGTACGTGCTGAACTATGCGTTCACCGTGTTCGGGCTGTGGTACGACAGCACGCTGTTCGAGAAGAACGGCTGGATCCCGCCGAAGACGTGGAGCGAGTTCACCGCGCTGTGTGACAAGATCAGGGCGGCCGGTGTCACGCCGTACTCGTATGCCGGCGCGAACGCCGCGTACTACCAGTACCTGGTGCTCCTGACCAGCGCGGCGAAGATCGGTGGACCGGACGTCCTCAGGAACATCGACAACCTGGAGGACGGCGCCTGGCAGGTCGACGCGGTGAAGCAGGCCGCGGCGGCGTGGGCCGAGATCGGCGCCAAGTACGGCAACAAGGCGCACCTCGGTCTCAAGCACACCGAGGTCCAGCTCCAGCAGAACCAGGGCAAGGTCGCGTTTTATCCCAGCGGGTCGTGGCTGGAGAACGAGCAGGCCAAGGACACCCCGCCCGGCTTCACGTACGCGGTCATGCCGGTGCCGAGCGTGACCGGCTCGGACAAGCTGCCGCAGACCGCGATCTACGCGGCTGCCGGGGAGATGTACTTCGTCGCGTCCAAGGGTAAGAACCCGCGCGGTGGCATGGAGTACCTGCGGCACATGCTGTCCAAGGCCGGCGCCAAGGGCTTCACCGAGTTGACCAAGGTTCTCACGGTGGTCCAGGGCGCGACTGACGGTCTGACCATCTCGCCCGGCCTCACCAGCAGTGAGGCGATGCTCAAGGCGGCCGGCACAGATTACTTTTCCTACCGGTGGGACACCTGGTACAAGAAGCTCGACGACGAGTGCCGCGCCGCCACCAACGAACTGTTCTTCAACGGCGGTACCGCGGAGAAGTTCTGCGAGCGCATGCAGAAGGCCGCGGACGCGGTGAAGAAGGATCAATCGATCCAGAAGTTCACCCGCTGAGTCACGGGCTGACATCATGCGGCATGGCAAGTACCCGTTCATCGTCGGCTTTTTAGCCGCACCGGTCGCCCTCTACACGACCTTCGTCATCGGCCCGTACCTGCAAGCGTTCTACCTCGCGATGACGAACTGGCGTGGCGTGGCGGCGAACCCGACGTTCATCGGGCTGGACAACTTCCGGCGACTGCTGCAGGACGAGGTGTTCTGGAAGGCTGTCCGGCACCACGGCCTGTTGCTGCTTGCCATGCCGCTGATCACCATCGCGATCGCCCTCATCTTCGCGTTCCTCCTGAACGTGGGCGGTGGGGCGCGCGGTGGGGCGATGGCGGGGGTGCGAGGGTCGAAGTTCTACAAGTTCGTGTTCTTCTTCCCCCAGATCCTCGCGATCGTCATCATCGGCATCATCTTCCAGCGTGTCTACGCCCCAGACGACAGTGGACTCGTCAACGGCTTCCTCCGCGTCTTCGGCGTCGACCCGGTGCCATTCATGGCGAACCCACACATCGCCTTGTGGGCGATCATCGCGGTGCTGGTCTGGCAGTCGGTCGGCTTCTACGTCGTACTGTTCTCCGCCGGCATGGCCTCGATTCCGAAAGACATCTACGAGGCGGCCACCATCGACGGCGCCGGCCGCGCCGACATGTTCTTCAAGGTCACCCTGCCGCTGCTGTGGGACACGCTCCAGGTCGCCTGGGTCTACCTGGGCATCGCCGCCTTCGACGCGTTCGCCATCGTCCAGGTGCTTTCCATCGACCAGGGCGGTCCGGACGGCGCCACCACCGTGCTGGGCATGGAAATCTACCGCAACGCCTTCAGCTACTCCCAGTTCGGCTACGCCTCAGCGATGGGCGTCGCGCTGTTCTTCCTGACCATCACCTTCGCCGCCCTCACCCTGCGGGTGAGCAAACGCGAGACGATCGAGCTCTGAGTGGGGTCGGCCATGACGACGAACACCGAACCGACCACGCCCGTCCACCCGGGGCCCCCTGCAGCCCGGCCCGTGCACAGCCACCCCCGGCCCGACAACAAACGGCGCTCCGAGGTGAGCCTGCTCTCCAGGCTGGGGCACATCGCCCTGCTGATCTGGGCGATCCTGGTCATCGCGCCACTGCTGTGGACGGTCCTCGCCTCGTTCAAAACCAACACCGAAATCTTCCTCGGCAACCCGTTCGCGGTTCCGCACTCGTTCAGCTTCGACAGCTACGCACGCGCCTGGGAAAAGGCGAACGTCGGCCGGTACTTTCTCAACAGCGTGTTCGTCGTCGCGCTCAGCACCACCGGCACCATGCTGCTCGGCTCGATGGCCGCTTACGTACTGGCCCGCTATTCATTCATCGGCAACCGGGCGATTTACTACCTGTTCGTCTCCGGGCTGGCCTTCCCCGTGTTCCTGGCGCTCGTACCACTCTTCCTCGTCGTCAACAACCTGGGCCTGCTCAACACCTACACCGGACTGATTCTGGTCTACATCGCCTACTCGCTGCCGTTCACCGTGTTCTTCCTGGCCGCGTTCTTCAAAACACTGCCCAACGCGGTGGCCGAGGCCGCAATGCTCGACGGCGCCTCGCACACCCGGCTCTTCTTCCAGGTCATGATGCCGATGGCCAAACCCGCCCTGGTCAGCATCACGATCTTCAACATCCTCGGCCAGTGGAACCAGTACCTACTCCCAGTCGCCCTCATGCAGGGCGAGAACGCCGACCAGAAATGGGTGCTGACCCAGGGCATCGCCAGCATCTCCACCGCCGCCGGTTACCAGGCCGACTGGTCGACCCTGTTCGCCGCGCTCACCCTGTCAATCCTCCCCATGATCGTTATGTACGGCGTCTTCCAACACCAGATCCAACAGGGCCTCACCGCCGGCGCGGTGAAATAGCACAACAAACCCCCTTCCACATACCCACCTCGGGACGTACATCGCGTACGAGCCCAGCCAACCAGCGGCTCACCCCCAGAGCCGCCTCCCTACAGACAGATTGGAAAGCCATGATGACCCAAACTCAAAGGCGGCGCCGGAGGGGTCTGACGGTGTCTGCCGTAGCCGCGACCGTCCTGACCGTGACCTCTGCGGTCTTCTTCGTTGCCGGTGTCTCCCCCGCGAGCGCCGGAACCGACATCCGTCCACCGCTGCCGGTCGTGATACCTGCTCCACAGCTCATGGAACGATCCGAGGCCGAGGTGAGGGTGCCCCGGAGCGCCAGGGTGCTCGTCGACGACTCGGTCGACGAGCAGTCGCGGCAGATCGTCGTGGATGTCCTACGGTCGGCCGGTGCCGAGTTCGTCGACGTCATCTCCTCGCCGGCAACGCCCGACGCAAGTGCGCTGAACGTCCGCGTCGGGTTGCTCAGCAACCAGGCCGTCTCCGCGGACCTCGCGGCGCTGGGCGTTTCCGTACCGGCGACGATGCCGGCGGAGGGCTACCTCCTGGGAGCCGACGGATCGGCATCGCGGGTCGACGTTGTGTTGGGCGGCGTCGATGCCGACGGCGTCTACTACGCCGCACAGACGCTCCGACAGCTGGTGGTGCCGACGGCGAAGAACCCGGACAAGAAGGTGATCGCCGGGGTGCGGATCAAGGACTACCCCGCGATGCCGCTGCGCGGCACCATCGAAGGCTTCTACGGCAGTCCCTGGACGCACAACGAGCGGGTAGACCAGTTGTCCTTCTACGGCGACATGAAGATGAACACCTACATCTATGCGCCGAAGGACGATGCCTACCACCGCGACAAGTGGCGGGAGCCGTACCCTGCCGATGCTTTGTCACGCTTGGCGGAGCTCGTGGGCACGGCGTCGAAGCACCACGTCGACTTCACCTTCGCCCTTTCGCCGGGTGTGTCGATCTGCTACAGCCGGCCCTCCGACCACGACGCACTGATCGCAAAGTTCCAGGCGTTGTACGACCTCGGCGTGCGGTCGTTCTCCATCCCGCTCGACGACATCAGCTACACGAGCTGGAACTGTATTGAAGACAACCTCGCATACGGGTTGCCCGGCCGCTCCGCGGCCGCGGCCGCCCAGGTGAGCCTGCTCAACCGGGTCCAGAGTGAGTTCATCGAGACCCATGCGGCGACCAAGCCGCTGCAGATGGTGCCCACGGAGTACGGCGACATTACGGATTCCGCGTACAAGCAGAAGCTGCGCGCGGACCTGGACCATGACGTCGTCGTGATGTGGACCGGCACCGACACCGTCCCACCGAAGGTCACGGTCGCCGAGGCGCAGCGGGCCTCCGAGCTGTTCGGCCGCAAGGTGTTCCTTTGGGACAACTACCCGGTCAACGACTACGGCAACACCGACGGCCGGCTGCTGCTCGCTCCGTACGACAAGCGTGAACCCGGGCTATCGAACCAGCTCAGCGGAATCGTGTCGAACCCGATGAACCAGGCCGCCGCGTCGAAGGTGGCCGTGGCGACGATGGCCGACTTCTCCTGGAACGATGACGCCTACAACCGCGACCGGTCCTGGACACAGGCGGCGCGATACCTGGCCGGCGGGGACGCTACCACCACCGACACGATGCTGACCTTCTTCGACCTGAACCACCTGGCACCCACGTTCGGTTCAACGCCGTGGCAACCACAAGCCCCCGGGCTTGCCCGGCAGGCGGCAAAGTTCTGGACGACATGGAACGCCGGCGCCCGGTCCGACGCGATTTCCGGGATTCGTCCGAGCGCGGACGCGATCGGGGCAGCGCCTGGCCAGATTCGCAGCGGTGCTGCCGATCCGATGTTCCTCTCCGACACCGGCCCGTGGCTCGACGCGACAGCGTTGTGGGGGCGCGCCTTCGACCTGCACCTGGACGCACTTGACGCACGCTTAGCCGGCGACGTCGAGGGCAGCAACGCATTACTCGCTGAGGGTCGGGCCGTCGCAGACCAGGCCCGCGCGGTCACCGCACCGGCGGGCGAGAACAGGTGGAACAACCTACGCGTCAAGGTTGGCGACGGCGTGCTCGACAAGCTGCTCGGCGACATCCAAGGCACGCTGCAGAACTGGTCCTGACCGCGACCAAGAACGACTTCATCAACGTGCTGGAACCCCTGCTCCCCTAGTCCCTGCCGGCCTCGCCGGGAACCGGGCGCTGAACCCGTGTGCTCGGACGCTGCTGCGAAGTGTGCAGCGGCTGCTGCCCCGCTGCATCTTCCAGCGGGGCAGCAGCCGGGAGCTACTGCCACGAGGGGTCTACACGGAACTGTTCCGCCTCCATGCTTCGGCGTACTCCGAGCGAGGTGAGGTACCGGAGCTCGAGGCGCCGTCGCGCAGCAGCCCGGCAACGGCACGGGTGCTGCAGCCATGAGACAAAGATGTACCGCTCTGTAAGAGCTATCGCTGTAACAACCTCGCCGACCACGAGCCCTCGCTGCGGCCGACAAAGAAACCGGCTATTGGCGAAGTCTGCCGGCACGGCCGTACGCACGCGGCCATCATCGACGGCGGGATAGATCCGAGCGTCTGGTCACCCCTGACGAACTCGAACGGTGGCGCACCGACACCGCCTACGACCTGGCCATGACGGCCCGGATCAACGACAAGCAGATCGGCGCGGACCGCTGGTCCTCGATGGCCTTCTCCTTCGCCGACATGATCGCCTACGCCTTTCGTGGCACGAAAGTCCGACCGGGCGACGTCCTCGGCTCGGGCAACTGTGGCGGCGGCTGCCTCGCCGAACTGTGGGGACGTCACGGCCTCGACGCCACCCGCCCCTGCAACCGGGCGACGTCGTCACCGTCACCGTCGAGCAGATCGGCACCCTCACCGCCCACGTCACCGAAGGCGTCGAGCGCGTCCCGATCTCCTCCGCCCGTCGCAGCGGATAGGGCACGGCGCCGGACCGCTGCGACTGGCACATCTGGCCCGTGAACTGGGAAAACGCGGTTCTTGTTCTGCCACGTATGGTCCACCATCAAGAGCAGTTCCGATCTTGGTTCGGCGCGTCACGCGGTAGTGCCTGGTCGCCAGAATTCCTTGCGGATTGCGGGGGCCGGGTCGGCAAGGAAGTGTCCGCCGCGCCTCGTAGACTCCGGCGATGACCTCCCTGACCGACACCGTCGCCCAGAGCCCGCTGGGCGTGCTCCGGAGGGTCTTCGGCTACGACGCCTTCCGGGGCGAGCAGCAGGAGATCATCGACCACGTGGTCGGCGGCGGCGACGCCCTGGTCCTGATGCCCACCGGCGGCGGCAAGTCGCTGTGTTACCAGATCCCCGCGCTGGTGCGCGACGGCGTCGCGGTGGTCGTCTCCCCGCTGATCGCCCTCATGCAGGACCAGGTGGACGCGCTCACCGCCGTCGGAGTGCGCGCCGGCTTCCTCAACTCCACCCTCGACCTCGACACCCGCCGCCTCGTCGAGGCGCAGTTCGTCGCCGGTGAGCTGGACCTGCTCTACCTCGCCCCCGAGGCGCTGGGCAGCCGGGGCACCCTCGGCCTGCTCGACCGGGGTCGGATCGCGCTGTTCGCCATCGACGAGGCGCACTGTGTGGCGCAGTGGGGCCACGACTTCCGCCCCGACTACCTCGCGCTGTCGATGCTGCACGAGCGGTGGCCCGCCGTGCCCCGCATCGCGCTCACCGCCACGGCCACCGCCGCCACCGCGACGGAGATCGCCGCGCGGCTCAACCTGACCGGGGCCCGGCACTTCGTGGCCAGCTTCGACCGGCCCAACATCCAGTACCGGATCGCGCCGAAGCGGGAGCCCCGCAAGCAGCTGCTCGACCTGATCCGCACCGAGCACCCCGGCGACGCCGGCATCGTCTACTGCCTCTCCCGCGCCTCGGTCGACAAGACCGCCGAGTTCCTCGCCGCCAACGGCGTCGCCGCGCTGCCGTACCACGCGGGGCTGGACGCGGCCACCCGCACCGCCCACCAGAAGCGGTTCCTGCGGGAGGACGGCCTGGTCATGGTCGCCACCATCGCCTTCGGCATGGGCATCGACAAGCCCGACGTGCGGTTCGTCGCCCACCTCGACCTGCCCCGCTCGGTGGAGGGCTACTACCAGGAGACCGGCCGCGCCGGCCGCGACGGCCTGCCGTCGACGGCCTGGCTGGCGTACGGGTTGCAGGACGTGGTGCAGCAGCGCAAGATGATCGACTCCTCGGAGGGCGACGCGGCGCACCGGCGGGTGCTCGCCGCCCACCTCGACGCCATGCTCGCCCTCTGCGAGACCGTCGAGTGTCGCCGGGTGCGGCTGCTGAGCTACTTCGGCCAGGACGGCGGCGGGCCGTGCGGCAACTGCGACACCTGCCTGGAGCCGCCGGAGTCGTGGGACGGCACGGTCGCCGCCCAGAAGCTGTTGTCGACGGTGCTGCGGCTGCACCGGGAGCGCAACCAGAAGTTCGGCGCGGGGCAGTGCGTCGACATCCTGCTCGGCCGGCGCACCGAGAAGGTCGTCCAGCATCGTCACGACACGCTGACCGTGTTCGGCATCGGCGAGGAGCTGAGCGAGGCCGAGTGGCGGGGCGTCGTGCGGCAGTTGCTCGCCCAGGGCCTGCTGGCCGTCGAGGGCGACTATGGCACCCTGGCGCTCACCGACGCCAGCGCCGAGGTGCTGGGCCGCCGCCGGTCGGTGCCGATGCGTCGCGAGACGATCCAGCCGCCCAAGGCGCGGGCGGCGAAGGCGCGTCCCGGTGCGGCGGCCGTCGTCGAGCTGCCGGCCGGAGCCGAGCCGGTGTTCGAGCGGCTGCGCGCCTGGCGGGCGGTCACCGCGAAGGAGCAGGGCGTCCCGGCGTACGTGGTGTTCCACGACGCGACGCTGCGCCAGATCGCCGCCGACCCGCCGTCGACGCTGGACGAGCTGTCCCGGGTCAACGGCGTCGGCGAGGCCAAGCTCGCCCGCTACGGCGAGCAGCTTCTCGCCGCCCTGGGGTAAGGAAGGGCCCCCTGTTGACGCATTCTGTAGAGCAGGGGCCCCTTCCTAACGCCCTCGGCTGGCCGGCCACCCCCCCGGGTTCTGCCGACGGCAGATCCGCTGCCGGTGAACACCGTCGCCGCCGGGGCCCCGCCCGGGGCAGGGTGGTGCGA
>NZ_SMKJ01000289.1:0-8801 GCF_004348615.1 Micromonospora sp. KC207 | reverse complement strand
GGGCGGGCGGGGCAGCCGGCCGTCATGGTAGGAGATCGAGTCCCACGAGTCCTTCCAGCACTGGTTCTCCAACCCGTTCACGATGTTGCGCCGGAAGTAGGAGAGGTAGCCGTTACCGAGCAGGTCACCGTACTCGTCGATCCAGGCCAGCGCCTTCCGCGCGTTGGGTTCGAGCCTGCGGATCAACGTCGCGTCCCCGGTCCACCGCACGTACTCGTCCAGAAGGATCACGAACAGCGGGGTGGAATCCGCCGACCCGTAGTACGGCGTGTGCGGCTGCTCCTCGAACGCGGCGGATTCCCCGTAGCGGAACTCGTGCAGGATCTTCCCCGGCTCCTCCTCCTCGAAGTCGTCCAGGGTCACCCCCTGCAGGAGCGCCAGCAGCCGCAACACCGGCGGGGTCAACTGCGGCGCGAAGGGCAGCGCCTGTAGGCAGATGAAGATGCTGTCCCGCCCGAAGATGGTCATGAACCAGGGCAGGCCGGCCGTCGGCAGGGGAGCCGACGGGTTGGTCAGCGACGCGTACCGCATCGCGGCCAGGTCGATCAGGCTCCGCTCGTACGCCGTCTGGAGCGGCTCGTAGTCACAGATCAACGTGGGGGCCCGCTTGAGCCAGCGCTCCAGGTCCTGCCGCAGTTTCGGTCTGCTCCTGCTGCGGTAGGCGGCCCAGATGGTCTTGTTGTTTTCGGCGAGGGACTCCTGGATGACCGGCTGCACGTGCAGCTCCGTATGCCAGCTCGACCGCGGTTCCAGGTGGATGTCGAAGGTCATCCCCGCGTCGTCGACCTCGGCCTCGGCGGTGCTGGAGATGATCGTGTCGCGCCGGAAGCCGCCGCGCTCGTAGCGGAAGCGCAGGACGCCGTTCTCCCGGTGCACCGAGGTCGTCCCCACCTTCTCCCGCACGTCCTTGATTTCGAACAGGTCGGCGAAGTCGGCGCCCATCTCCACCCTGAGCGTGAAATGCTCCGGCTCAAGGTCGTGGTTGAGGACCGTCAGGCGTTCGCTGAAGTCCTGGCAGATCGACTGCTCCCGGATGACCGAGACCTTCGCGTCGACGTAGTGTGTCGGCTCTCCGGGGACCAGAAAGAAGTGCCGTTCGAAGTACCGGAGATCGTCGCGGGACAGCACACTGAGTCGCTCACCGTTGAGGCTCAGCCGCCAGGTCGAGAGAAAACGCGTGTCGAACGAGAAGAGCCCGGTCGGGTAGACCTGCGAAGGACTGACATCACCCTGGTCGTTGGTGACGATGAAGGTGTTACCGTCCAGGAGGCTTACGGTCTTCTCGATCACGTTTCGCACCTTCCTCGCGAACGAAATCCCGCGGATGATGCGCCATCGGAGGCCCGGGAAACAGCAGCCTCCCGAACGCGTCGGCCAGCCTCAGGTCCCCCTCGACGATAAGATCGTTCCGGAAGAACGATGGACTGAACTTGGCTTCGCCCCTGGCCATCTGGTCCAGCACCGGTCGACCGGCACAAATGACCGCGTCCGGCTCGCGTCCGGTGCGTGACACCCGGGCCTTCCCCTTCTCCAGGGTGATGAACCACTGATCGACCCGCTCGTCACCCCGTATGTCGAGGCGAATGATGCCCCGCGCCCATGCCGGCAGGTCCTTGAGCCCCGGATTCTGGTTCCGGCCCAGCCTGTCGAGGTGTTCACCAATGGAGTCGGCCATCCATCCACCCCCACGGTTCGCCGTCACCCGGAGGATATGGGCGTCAAGGGTGACCCGGCGTCACCCCATGAGAACGAGAACCGGACGAGCGGCCGCGGTGCGGCACTCGTTTCACCCTGCCGGGGTGATCCCGAACCCGCACCGTGGCAGCCAGTATGCAGACATGGAGCGTATGAGCACGGCGATCGCCGAACAGCGAACCGACCTGCCGCCGGGACAGCTCTTCATCGACGGCAGGTGGCGCGACGCCGCCGATGGGAGACGGCGCGACGTCATCTATCCGGCCGACGGCCGGGTCGTCACCTCCGTGGCCGAGGCGGGTGACCAGGACGTCGACGCCGCGGTCGACGCCGCGCGGCGCGCGTTCGACGACGGTCCCTGGCCACGGATGAGCGGTCGTGAGCGAGGCGCCGTGCTGCTCAGGGTCGCCGCCCTGCTCGAGGAACGCAGGGACGAGTTCGCGCAACTGGAGAGCCTGCACACGGGCAAGCCCATCACCATCGCGCGCGCCGTCGACCTTCGCGACACCATCGACCACTTCACCTACTACGGGGGCCTGGCCGACCAGATCGGGGGTGCCACCCGCAACATCCGCACCCCCGGCCTCGCCTACACCCTGAAGGAGCCACTTGGCGTCGTCGGGGCGATCACGCCGTACAACTTTCCGTTGATCCTGTCCACGACGAAGATCGCGCCGGCTCTGGCCGCCGGGAACACGGTGGTGCACAAGCCGGCCGCCGATTGCCCGCTGACGGCGCTGCGACTGGCGGAACTGTTCGCCGAGGCTGGCCTCGGCGACGGTGTGCTCAACGTGGTCACCGGCGGAGAGGACGCCGGCGCCGCCCTGGCCAGCCACCCCCGCATCGACAAGATCGCCTTCACCGGGTCGACGCGGGTGGGGGCCAGCATCGCGGCGGCGGCCGCGGCGGCGGTCAGGCCCACCACGCTGGAACTCGGCGGCAAAGCCGCCCACATCGTCTTCGAGGACGCCGACATCACCGCCGCCGTCAACGCCGTGGTGCCTGGCTTCCTGTTCAACTCCGGCCAGTTCTGCATGGCCGGCTCCCGCCTGCTCATCCAGCGCTCGTGTTACGACAGCGTGCTGGCCAAGGTGACCGAAGTGGTGGCACGGGTGCCGGTCGGCGATCCGCGCGACCCCCGGACCATCGTCGGGCCGCTGGCCGCGCGGCGACGCCTGGAGAGCGTGGAGCGGTACGTCGCCGCCGGCGAAGGCCGGATCGTCACCGGCGGCCACCGCATCGAGCGGGACGGCGGCTACTACTTCGCCCCGACCGTGGTGGCCGACGTACCCAACGACGCCCGCATCGTCCAGGAGGAGGTCTTCGGTCCGGTGCTGACCGTCCAGCCGTTCGACACCGAGGACGAGGCGGTGAGCCTGGCCAACAGCACGCGGTACGGACTCGCCGCCGGCCTGCACACCCGCGACGTCGCCCGCGCCCACCGGGTCGCCGGCCGCCTGCGCTCCGGCATCGTCTGGGTCAATTCCTGGGCGGTCCTGGACGCCGCCCTTCCCTTCGGGGGTTACAAGCAGTCGGGGTACGGCCGGGAGAACGGCCCGGAGGCGATCGACGGCTACCTCCAGACCAAGTCGGTCTTCGTGCCCACCACGGCTGACGAAGTCCGGTGAGACGTCCGGGCCGCCGTCCCTGGCAGCCGTGACCAAGGCGTCATCACCCAGGCGCTGTCGCCACCCGTCCCGGGAACGCTCAGCGCCTGACGCGCGCGGGACGGTCAGCGGCGGCCGACGGTGAGCACCGGCTTGGTGACCTCGGCGAAGAAGTCGTTGCCCTTGTCGTCGACGACGACGAAGGCCGGGAAGTCCTCCACCTCGATCTTCCAGACCGCCTCCATGCCCAGCTCGGCGTATTCGAGGACCTCGACGTGCCGGATGCAGTCCTGGGCGAGGCGGGCGGCCGGGCCGCCGATGGAGCCGAGGTAGAAACCGCCGTGCCGCTGGCAGGAGCGGGTCACCTGGGCGGACCGGTTGCCCTTGGCGAGCATCACCATCGAGCCGCCGGCGGCCTGGAACTTCTCCACGTACGCGTCCATCCGGCCGGCGGTGGTCGGGCCGAACGAGCCGGAGGCGTACCCCTCGGGGGTCTTGGCCGGGCCGGCGTAGTAGACGGCGTGGTCGCGCAGGTACTGCGGCATCGGCTCGCCCGCGTCGAGCCGCTCGGCGATCTTCGCGTGCGCGATGTCCCGGGCGACGACCAGCGGGCCGGTCAGCGACAGCCGGGTCTTCACCGGGTACTTCGACAGCTCGGCCCGGATCTCGGCCATCGGCCGGTTCAGGTCGACGCGGACGACCTGCTCGGCATCGAGCGTCTCGTCGGTGACGTCGGGGAGGTACCGCGCCGGGTCGGTTTCGAGGCGCTCCAGCCACACGCCCGACGGAGTGATCTTGGCGACCGCCTGCCGGTCCGCCGAGCAGGACACGGCGATCGCCACCGGGCAGGACGCGCCGTGCCGGGGCAGCCGGACCACCCGCACGTCGTGGCAGAAGTACCGGCCGCCGAACTGCGCCCCGATGCCGAAGTTGCGGGTCAGCTCCAGCACCTCCGCCTCCAGCTTTAGGTCGCGGAAGCCGTGGGCGGTCATCGAGCCCTGCGTCGGAAGGGCGTCCAGGTACTTCGCGGAGGCGTACTTGGCGGTCTTCAGGGCGTACTCGGCCGACGTGCCGCCGATGACGACGGCCAGATGGTACGGCGGGCAGGCGGCGGTGCCGATGAGCCGCAGCTTCTCCTCCAGGAACTGCATCATCCGGGTGGGGTTCAGCAGCGCCTTGGTCTCCTGGTAGAGGTACGACTTGTTGGCCGACCCGCCGCCCTTGGCCATGAACAGGAACTTGTAGGCGTCGGGGTGACCGTCCGGGTCCTCGGCGTAGATCTCCACCTGCGCCGGCAGGTTGCTGCCGGTGTTGCGCTCCTCCCACATGGTCAGCGGGGCGAGCTGCGAGTAGCGCAGGTTCAGCTTCGTGTACGCCTGGTAGACGCCCCGGGAGATCGCCTCCGCGTCGCCGCCGTCGGTCAGCACGTGCCGGCCGCGCTTGCCCATCACGATGGCGGTGCCGGTGTCCTGGCACATCGGCAGCACCCCACCGGCGGCGATGTTCGCGTTGCGCAGCAGGTCCAGCGCGACGAACCGGTCGTTCGGCGAGGCCGCCGGGTCGTCGATGATCGACCGGAGCTGGGTCAGGTGGGCGGGGCGCAGGAAGTGGGCGATGTCGTGCATCGCCTCGGCGGTCAGCGCGGTCAGCGCGGCCGGCTCCACGGTGAGAAACCGGCGCCCGCCGGGACCGTTGACGACATCGACACCCTCGTCGGTGACCAGGCGATACTCGGTCTGGTCGGGACCGGTCGGCAGCAAGGGGGCGTACGAGAACGCGGCGGCACTGCTCATGAGCGGAAAGCCTAGGGCAGACCGGCCGATCGGTCGCACCCGACGGGGCCTCCTGCGAGGTCGCTTCCCGCACAGCCCCGCCCACCGGCTGGGCGCGCCTACCGCAGGGCGCTCAGCAGAGCTCCCGCTTCGGGCCGCAACGGTCCTCGTCGTCCGGCGCGTCGCCGCCGTCCGGCGCGCCGCCGCCGTCCGGGCCGGGGACACCGGCGTCGCCGGGCACGGGCGCGGCGCCACCGGCGCCGAAGCGGACGTACCCGATCTCGCGGCCCTCGCCGATGACCATGCCCGCCGGCCCCACGGCCAGGGCGTTGGCCGAGGTCCGCAGCACCACCAGCTCCTTCCCGGTACGCGGGTCCAGCGCGATCAGCCGGTTCGGCTTCTCCTGGGTGAGCACCGCCGCGTACGGGGTGAGCGTGGCCCCGCTCTTGGCCCCGGTCGCCCGGGTCCACCGGGTGCGGTCCGCGCCCAGCTCCCGGGCGACGATCGAGCGCTTGTCGGCGGTGCGCAGCAGCGCGTGCCGGTCGTCGACGGCGATCAGCTTCTGCCCCTCGCCGTTGACCTGCAGCAGCCGGCCGTCGTACCCGTCGATGACCGCCTCCCGGCCGTCCGGGGCCACGCCGATCAGCACGTTCCGCGCGCCCTGCGGGTCCTCCCGCTGCACGCAGCCCGCGCTGTCGGCGGTGCGCAGGTTGACGCCGGTGCGCCGCCACACCTGTTTGCCGGTGGCCGGGTCGTGGGCGGTGAGGGTGAACGCGCACGCGCCGTCCTGGCCGACCGCCCTGATCCGCAGCATCCGGCCGCCGATCACGGCGAGCCGCTCGTCCCGGCCGGGCTCGACGTTCTGGAGCACCCGGCCGGTGGCGGTGTCCACCACGTGCACCCGTCCGTCGACGGGGAAGCCGAGCAGCGGGGGCACCGGCTCCGGCCCGGCCGCCCCGGCGTCGATCCGGTTGGCGGTGAGCCGGCGGGTGCCGAGCAGTTCGGGGTTGTCGGCGAAAAGGCCGGTGCTGACGCCGGGCAGGAACGCCGTCCACAACGGCGCGGTGCCGCGCGGGTCCCAGGCGCTCAACGTACAGTCGGTCGCCTCGACGCAGTGGGCGTCGAGCAGCAGGTTCCGGTACGTCCACACGGCCACCGCGTCGTCGTCGCGGCGGCGGGTCGCGCCGGTGGCGGGGTCGAGCAGCTCGTACCCCTTGACGAGGAGCTTGCCCACGGCGACGACCGGGTCGCGCTCCCCACCGGCCACGGCGGCCCAGTCGGCCTTGCGGTCCCACAGCTGTACGCCGGTGGCGAGGCTGCGGGCCTCGACCCGGGTACGCTGCTCGACGATCACGGAGTCGCCGGCGATGGTGACGCTCTTCGGGGTCCCTCCGACGCGCTGCTGCCAGACCACGTCGGGCTCGGAGATCGGCTCGCTGCGGTCGACCCAGTCCCACACGCCCGGCCACGGGTTCCACACCCCGGCCACGGCGAGGACGACCACCGTGACGAGGCCGAGCAGGAACCAGCCACGCATCCTGAGGCCGCCCACCTTCGCCACACCGGACACGGTAACGACGATCACCGCCACCCCGAGCGCCGGTGCGGCCGTGTCGCGCGGCTTTCTCGCTGACCGGCGTGTTAGTAGGGGGCCCTTCCTATACAAAAGGCGTTAGGAAGGGGCCCTTCCTTCCCCCCGGGCGGCGGAGCGGACCAGGGGGAGCACCCGGTACGGGATCTGCTGGGCGAGCGCGATGATCGTCGACGCCCGCCGGATGCCCTCGTACGAGACGATCTGGTCGATCACCCGCTGGAGGTCGGCGTTCGAGCGGGCGACGATCCGGCAGAGCAGGTCGCTGGAGCCGGTGATGGTGTGCGCCTCCAGCACCTCGGGGATCGCCGAGAGGTGGGCGGTGACCGGATCGTGTCCGAGCCGCTGGCTGATCTCCAGGGTGACGAAGCTGGTCACCCCGAAGCCGATCGCGGCCGGGGAGACGTCCGGCCCGAATCCGCCGATCACCCCCCGGCCGACGAGCTTGTCGAGCCGGGCCTGGATGGTGCCCCGGGCCACCCCGAGCCGCCGGGAGCACTCCAGCACCCCGATCCGGGGCTCCTCGGCGAAGAGTTCGATCAGCCGCGCGTCGAGCGCGTCAAGCTGGACATCATGCACAGCTGTCACGGGTGAACACCATACCGAATGCGCAACCTGACCAGGGTTTTCCGCAACTGTTGCCCACCGAACCCGGTCCGGCGATCCTCGCTGAATAAACCCACCCACGGCGGCCCACGAGGCCGGCCGGTACGCAAGGGAGGTCACCATGACCCAGGCGATCGACCGACCCCAGCCCACCGAGGAGATCGACGTCGACCGGCTCGTCGGTGCCGTCGACCACGACATCAGCCACGACCCGTTCCCGGTGAAGGCGCTCGACCACGTGCACTTCCTGGTCGGCAACGCCAAGCAGGCGGCGCACTACTACTCGACCGCGTTCGGCATGGCCTGCGTGGCGTACCGGGGGCCGGAGCAGGGTCACCGCGACCACGCCCAGTACGTGCTGACCAGCGGATCGGCCCGGTTCGTGCTGACCGGCGCGGTGCGCCCGGACGCCCCCGGCGCCGACCACGTGACCCGGCACAGCGACGGCGTGTCCGACATCGCGCTGGAGGTCCCCGACGTCGACGCCGCGTACGCGCACGCCACCGCGCAGGGCGCGATCGGCCTGCTGGAGCCGCACGACGTCGCCGACGAGCATGGCACCGTGCGGATGGCGGCCATCGCCGCGTACGGCGACACCCGGCACACCCTGGTCGACCGGTCCCGCTACACCGGTCCGTTCCTGCCCGGCTTCGTGGCCCGGGGCCCGATCGTGGACCGGCGGCCGATGATCGACGCCGGCCTCCAGCCGAAGCGCTTCTTCCAGGCCGTCGACCACGTCGTCGGCAACGTGGAGCTGGGCCGGATGGACGAGTGGGTCGACTTCTACCAGCGGGTGATGGGCTTCTCGAACATGGCGGAGTTCATCGGCGACGACATCGCCACCGACTACTCGGCGCTGATGAGCAAGGTCGTCGCGAACGGCACCCGGAAGGTCAAGTTCCCGCTCAACGAGCCGGCCGTGGCCCGCAAGAAGTCGCAGATCGACGAGTATCTGGAGTTCTACCAGGGGCCGGGGGCCCAGCACATCGCCGTGGCCACCAACGACATCCTGGCCAGCGTCGACGCGATGCGCGCGGCCGGCGTGGACTTCCTGGAAACCCCCGACTCGTACTACGACGACCCGCAGCTGCGCGCCCGGATCGGCCGGGTGCGGGTGCCGATCGAGGAGCTGAAGGCCCGCAAGATCCTGGTCGACCGGGACGAGGACGGCTACCTGCTCCAGATCTTCACCAAGCCGGTGCAGGACCGTCCGACCGTGTTCTTCGAGCTGATCGAGCGGCACGGCTCGCTCGGCTTCGGCAAGGGCAACTTCAAGGCCCTGTTCGAGGCCATCGAGCGGGAGCAGGAGAAGCGGGGCAACCTCTAGTCACCTGCGACACTGTCGAGCGTGACCCAGCCCCCGAAGCACCGCCGCGACAGGTTCGCCCGGCCGGTCGTCGTTAAGGTTGCCCCGTGAGCATCGCACCCGGCTGGTACGTCGACCCCGCCGACCCCGACACCAGGAGGTACTGGGACGGCGAGGGCTGGATCGGCGCGCCGATCCCGGTCGACCAGACCCCGCCGGAAGGG
>NZ_SMKJ01000288.1:0-8871 GCF_004348615.1 Micromonospora sp. KC207 | reverse complement strand
GCCTGGACCACTACGAAGGCCGCACCTGGCAAGGCTGGCACCACCACGTCACCCTCGTGGCCGCCGCCCACGCCTACTGCACCCTGCAACGCCTCGACCCAAAAGCCCCCGCGCCGGCCTGAGCCTCTATGCAGTACTCCGCGAACTGCAACACCTACTCGTCCGCCTGGCCGGCGCCTGCCCCACCTGCAAAACCCGCTTCCCCGCAAGACGAAAACCCCGACAACGACTCCGATCATGACAAAGCACTACTAGGGAGCAGCATGATTGAATACACCACCGCTGCGCCCGGCCACCGCGCCGGGCGAGGATCGCAACTCCGATCAGGCTGGCCTGGACGTCGTCCGCGCTCGGCTGCGCCCGGCCACCGCGCCGGGCGAGGATCGCAACTCCACGTTTCTGCCATGTCGTGGGAGTCTCAACTATGGCTGCGCCCGGCCACCGCGCCGGGCGAGGATCGCAACCCCGGCAAGCCCTACTGGCCCGCCGGCGCCACCCGGGCTGCGCCCGGCCACCGCGCCGGGCGAGGATCGCAACGCCGAGCAGCAGCTCGTCGACGTCGAGCGCCGGCACGCTGCGCCCGGCCACCGCGCCGGGCGAGGATCGCAACGACGTCCAACCCGGATCTCCTGCCGATCGAATGGTCGCGCTGCGCCCGGCCACCGCGCCGGGCGAGGATCGCAACACGGTCAGGTAGGCGACTTGCACCTCGGTGGCCTGGCTGCGCCCGGCCACCGCGCCGGGCGAGGATCGCAACTCCGGCTCCGGCTCCGCCGGCGGCTTGCGGCCCGCGCTGCGCCCGGCCACCGCGCCGGGCGAGGATCGCAACCGCGCTGGCATCGGCCGTGCGGTGACTCCACCATGCCCAGCTGCGCCCGGCCACCGCGCCGGGCGAGGATCGCAACACGGCCCACGCCGAAACACTGAGCGGCCCACGACCAGGCTGCGCCCGGCCACCGCGCCGGGCGAGGATCGCAACGATGATGATGGTGCGGTCGAGCAGGGCATCCGCTTGCTGCGCCCGGCCACCGCGCCGGGCGAGGATCGCAACTCGCGCAGGCCGCGCTCGCCGCCGTCTGGATGACTGTGCTGCGCCCGGCCACCGCGCCGGGCGAGGATCGCAACTGGTCCGGGTCGGTGGCGGCGATGCGGTCCAGCTCGTGCTGCGCCCGGCCACCGCGCCGGGCGAGGATCGCAACACCGGCACTGTCTACCGGCCCGGCGTCGACGCCGGGTGCTGCGCCCGGCCACCGCGCCGGGCGAGGATCGCAACGGCAAGGAGACCGTGCAGCGGGTCCGGTACGTGCAGTCGCTGCGCCCGACCACCGCGCCGGGCGAGAATCGCAACCTCGGGCGTGGTCGTCGGCGGTACCGCGATCGTCACCATGCTGCGCCCGGCCACCGCGCCGGAGTGGACGCCCCTGGCGTGTTGTTGCGGTTGTTCTCGTCGGAAGTGGGCATCTCAGCAGTTTCGGCGTCGGTCAGCCAGCGGTCGTAGTTCAGGTGGTCCCAACGGGACCGCAGCCACTGGCGCTTGGTGTTGTTTGCTGTTCGCCACTGGTATCGCAGCCCGTCGGCGAGTTGATGGCGCCGCTGCGGTGCGAGGAGCCCTGGAAGTTGGTGGCAGATGTCGGCGATCATGATCGTTCGCTCATGACGTCGGGCCAATGCGTCCGCCGGGCGGGCTTCGAGGAGCGACGCGGTGAGAAACCGGATCTCCAGGAAGCCCAGGTGGAGTAGGTCCGCTGTCGCTGTCTCCATGGCAGCCTGGAGCGGCTCGTCTGACTCCATATCGACCTACTCCGGCCACAGACTCCTCGGTCGTGTCGGGATCGAGGAGGAACCGTGCCACGAATGTCGGTTCCGTGATGGTGACTATGGATCGGTGGCGCCTCTGAACGCCAATCACGGTTGGGTTCGGGAGCAGGGGCACGCAGAGGCCTTGCCGCGCAATCTGCTTGCCAGCATCCGCTTCCGCTGCAGACATGCGCGCTGCTCTCCAGGTTGGTAAACGGTCAGTCGCGACCGGCGGTGATCGGCTGGTTGGATGACCCCATGCCCGCGGCTGTCGAGTGGTTCGATCACCGGGTGATCGACGGCGTCGCCGAGCGGTCGTTTCACGTTGTGGGGACGAGCGGCGACGTTCCGGGCGTGCTCTGGCTGCCGTCTTGCTGGTCCACGCCGCGGCCGTTGGTCCTTCTGGGTCACGGTGGTAGTGGGCACAAGCGGAGCGGCCGGATCGTGGAGCTCGCCCGGTGGTTCGCGACGTATGCCGGCCTTACGGCGGTCGCGATCGACGGCCCCTATCACGGCGACCGCGTGTCTGCTCCGTTGTCGGCGGCGCAGTACCAGGCCCGGGTCGCCGAGACGGGGATCGAGGTTGTCCTCGACAGGATGGCGGAGGACTGGCGGGCGACCGTGGATGCCATCGCGGCGATGGGTCTTGCTGCCTCGGACCAGCTCGCGTATGTCGGCATGTCCATGGGGACACGGTTCGGTCTGTCCGTCGCGGCAGAGATGGGCGACCGGTTCCGGTGCTTGGTCTTCGGCAAGTTCGGCCTTCAGCAGGGGGCGGCCATGCACGAAGGAATGGCCGCTCCGGAGCGTGTCGCGAGAGATGCCCGGCGAATCAGCGCCCCGGTGCTCTTCCACGTCCAGTGGCACGACGAGATCTTCCCCAGGCATGGTCAGTTGGCGCTGTTCGACCTGCTGGGGTCAGTGGACAAACAACTCGCTGGCTACGTCGGCACGCACGCGAAGACGGATCCCGGAGCCATCGCCCTCTGGCGAGACTTCGTCGTACGCCATCTGGCCCTCGTCATTTGAAAGCCGCCAGCCCTGCTGCAGGATCGGGTATCTGGATCTGCTGCAGGTCGGGCGCTACGCAACGGTCACCTCGTTTAGGCGGGCCGGTCGAGGTAGCCGACATCGGTCGAGCCGGGCGCGGCGCGGACGTTGTAACCCCAGTGCCGCAGCACCTGCACGATCTTTGTGACGCCGACGGGGTTGGCGGAGTGGACGTAGACGACGCCGATGTCGAGTGGGTGTCCCTCGAACGCTGCTTGTTCCAGCAGTTCCACGACCGGCCAGATCGTGTCGTTCCCGCCGAGGTCGTGGTCCAGCCATAGCTCGTCCAGCCGTCGGCCCCGGTACTGGTCGAGGAGTTGGACCCCGGCCGCGCTGGTGCGGGCCACCTCCGCCTTGCGCCCGTCCACGAAGGACCGGAGATCGTCGACCAGAATGACCCTGACCTCGCTGGCATCCACCTCCGGGATGATGCCTGAAGCCGTCCTGCTCCGGCGCCCGGATCTGCTACGGATCGTTTGCCGACCTCGTGTTCCCTATCTCTTCCTAGCGTCGTAGGTAGCACGCGGCAAGGGGGCCGAGGTGATGCCACAGCCGCCGTGCGGTCAGACTCATCGGCTTCTCAGCTGGTACCGATCTTGGAGCGAGACGTGGCACTCTCCCACGTCTACGGAGAGGACCTGCGCCCGGCCACCGCGCCGGGCGAGGATCGCAACGGCGACCTCGACGCCGCCACCCGCTACGTCACCCAGCTGCGCCCGGCCACCGCGCCGGGCGAGGATCGCAACGCCATGTCCGTCTCCCTCGCTCGCTTGCCTGTACCCATGCTGCGCCCGGCCACCGCGCCGGGCGAGGATCGCAACGACGCGATCGGCGACCCGGACGCCTGTCCGTGCTGCCACCGCTGCGCCCGGCCACCCGAGCGTAGGCGTTGACGCCACCATCGGAGTCAACTATTCCAATCAGCAAATTAGGGACAAGGGTGGCTGCAACCCCTATGCACAGGTGTCGGCTGGCGAGGTCGGGGTGGTTGTGGCAGGCGGTGAGGCCGATCTTGCAGGCAATTATCAAGTCGGGGTCGCCGGGGGAGTTGGAGCAGCCTATACTCCCTTCCCACCGTTCGCCTACACGGTCACAACTGGAGTGTCATGCGCAGACGCATTCTATCTAGTCGAATACTAAGGGTGAACTGTGGTGAATGATCAGTCGGCGAAGTCGAAGATTCGGCAAAGCAGGCGATGGCGCGCCGCCGTCCTCGGGCTTCGGATCGGTGTCGTGAGCATGCCGATCCTACTCGTCCTGATGTTGGCAGGGCGCGTTGCCAGCGTTAAAGATTTTGTCGTGCCAATCGTCTTCTTTATCCTCCCTATCACGGTAATCTCTATTCTTGTCGGATGGTTGAGTGTGGTGCTTCTAGTTCGAGACACGAGCCGTTACACGGGCGCAAGTACTGGATATGTAAGTCCCGCTCGCGTCTGGGATCTCATGCAGGCGCTGATTTCTGATCTCTGCAATTCTCGGAAGTGGTAGGCGAATCTAACGTTCGCCGAGCGGCTGGAGGCGGCCTACGTATCACGGGTCCCTCCGGGCACACTCATTCGACCGGGGAAGATAGCCGATCGGCTATCTACCCCGTCGTAGTGTGAGTCGCGTGTGGGTCGCGCCTGCGGCACACGTTTTTGGTGTCTGCACGGCACAGCTGAGCTGCTGGATCATGCGGCGGCGCAGCGGGGCGGTACCCGCTACTACACCTTCGGCGGCCAGCTCATCGCCAGCCGCAACCCCACCGGGCTCACCTGGACCTACACCGACCACCAAGGCACCCAACTCACCGCCATCAACGCCACCTCCCACGCCGTCACCACCCGACGGCAAGAGCCCTACGGCCAACCCCGCGGCAGCACACCCAACTGGCCCAACGCCCGTGGCTTCGTCGGCGGCGACCAAGACCCCACCGGACTCACCCATCTCGGCGCCCGCGAATACGACCCCAAACTCGGCCGGTTCATCAGCGTCGACCCCGTCCAAGACCTCGCCAACCCACAGCAGTGGCACGGCTACTCCTACGCGGACAACAGCCCCGTCACCCTGTCCGACCCCAGCGGCCTCAAAGCCTGCTCCGACGACAACTGTCGACCCGGCTCCGACTACGACGACCTCTACGACGAGTACGTCGAGATCCCCGGCCACAACGACGGCTGCAACGGTTGCAGCGAGACCCACCAGCCCTCCGGGCACGTCAAGGTCGAGGTGCTGGCCAACCACTTGGCCACCCCCGTACCCGGGGGCATCCCTGAATACGTGCTCTCCAGCGGCTATCGAGACCCCGACGGTGTCTTCACCTGGGGCGACGCATACCAATGGGCCGCCCAAGACCCGGCCCACGGCTCCTACGCCTGCTACCGCATGCTCGGCCTGTCGGAAGCAAGCTGCAACAGCATCTCCTGGAAATCGAACTCGGGAGGGCTGGCCGGCCTCGTCGCGGTAGCACTCGTAGCGGGAACCGCAGCCTGTGCGTTGGCAGGACCCGAATGCTGGGTAGCCGCAGGAGTCGCGCTACGGGCTGTCGGACCCGCCCTGACCCGGCTCGCCGCTTCCCCCGGCGGCCGAGCCGCCACCAGCGCTGCCGCAGGGGTGGGAGAATTCGCCGCAACCGGCAGCCTTCTTGGGGGCGCTGGCATCGGAGCCCTCAGCGGATACGGGCTCGCCGCCGGCGCGCTGTGCAGCTTCGCCGGCGACACACCCGTCCTCCTCGCCGACGGCGAGACGAAACCCATCAGCGAACTAAAGGTCGGCGACCGCCTCGTAGCTGAGGACCCCGAGACCGGCGAGGTGAGCCAGGAACCCGTCACCAACGTCTGGGTGCACGAAGACAGCCTCCACCAATTGGACGTAGCGGGCGCATCGCTCTCCACGACCGAGGACCATCCCTACTGGAACGCAACCGACCGCGAGTGGCAACCAGCAAGCGCCCTCGACTCCGGTGACCTTCTGCTGACCCCGTCAGGCCGAGAGGTGCCGACGCAGGGCCTGAAGCGAGGAAAATTCTCCAACGGACCAGCCTACAATCTGACCGTCGCCCGCCTGCACACGTACTATGTGCTAGCCGGCAACACCCCGGTCCTCGTGCACAACTGCGGAAATGCGATGTCCTCCGCAATTGGTGCCGACAACTTCCTTACAAAGGCCGCGCAACAGGCAGGGCGAAACCAGCGAGTTCAGCAAGAGATGGACGGATTGTTCAAGCAGCTTGGTGAGGGAAACATGAATCCGGGGCTGGGTAGTAAATCCCTTGCTGGGACAGACGTCTCCTACGCTAGAGGAAGGAACGGCGCGCGACTCTTTTTCAGGAATGTTGACGGCGGGGTGCAGATCGTGGGAAAGGCTGATAAGTCCAATGAGGCAGCGGTGATCAAAAGGCTGACTGAACTCTATGGCCAATAGTCCGCTCACCAAAGTCCAGCTAAACGGTGCTGAGGCTGCGTTCATGCTTGGTGCGGCTGACGACGCCGACACTGTCGAGAACGTGGATGTGGAAGTAACCCTTGACGACGGAAGTCGGTGGAGTGCTACTTTCCTGACATTGGCTGAGATTCGACGGTTGATGGAGCGATGGGAAGCGACAGGAGAGTGTTTCTCGGGCGCATACTTCCAATGCGCCGACCTAGTGATCGTTGGTCAGGGCGGCATCGCCGCTGCGGCGGACCTGTTACGTCAGCTGGTTGACTCAGGACGAATCCGGGAGGTCCTTGTGCGGATAGACATCGAGGAGTGACGGTGGCTGCGGAGTGTGCTGTTCTCGCTCGTGCGCCTGAGGCTATGAGCGAGCATCCGCGCTGCCGTCAACCTTCTTGCATGAGTTGGAGTGCATCGGTGGTTGGGGATGGAAGGTAGATAACCGTCAAGATCCGTTCCGGTGGTGCGCTGCGTAGCGGTGCGGCGTTGCAATGGGCCTGAACTGCGGAAACGTAATCAGGCCCGTCGTCGTGTGTGGCTAGTGTGGACGGTGAGTGTCACGTAAGTGTCACTCGGAGTGTCATCGCTTTCCGTGACCAGCAGTGATGAGCGAGCAGCAAGTGATCCACTTATCTCTCTCACTCCCAGAGGTGGGGTCGCCCTGGCTTGGCTTGATCGTGGGCGGCGTTGTCGCGCTCGTCGCGCGCGGCGTGCGCCAACCACGCCGACTTCCTCGCAGACCTCGCCGCCCGCCGCGACCCGCTGTGCCGCCAGGTCCTGGTCGTCACCCGCACCCCTGCCAGCGAACACGGCCATCGCGCCGCGCGGCGCCGCGCCGACGACACCCGCCCGCGCGTTGTCCGGCCTCGGCGTCACCCCCCGCGTCTTGGACGGCCAGGCGGTCACCGCCGCCCTCACCAACGCGGCCGACCCCTACCGGCCGCCGCGCCCGGGCGGCCTGGCCGCACCCGACGCCGTCATCACCGCGGCCACCCCACCCCGCCCTCGTAGAAGGAGAACACGGTCATGATCACGAACAGGCGCAGGGCCGGAGCCGACACCGGCGAGCAGCCCTGGACGGGCTCTGTGGCGTCGACGGTCGCACCCGCCGCGGTCGAGGTCACGCCCCGCTGGCTGCGCGTCGGCGACGGGTACGCCGCCACCCTGGTCGTGACCGGCTACCCCGCCGAGGTCGGCGGCGCCTGGCTGGAACCGCTGCTGTCCTGGCCGGGCCGCCTCGACCTCGCCCTGCACATCGAGCCGCTGCCGGCGCCGATCGCCGCCGCCCGCCTACGCACCCAACGGGCCCGCCTGGAGTCGTCGAGGCGGGCCGACTCCGACCGGGGCAAGCTGGCCGACCCCTACGTCGACGCCGCCGCCGAGGACGCCGGTGACCTGGCCGAACGACTCGCCCGCGGCGCGGCGAAGCTGTTCCGGGTCGGCCTGTACCTGACCGTGCACGCCCGCTCCGAGGCCGAGCTGGCGCAGGCGTGCGCGCAGGTACGGGCCGCCGCCGCGTCCACCCTCCTCGACGTGCAGCCGGCCACCTGGCGGCAACTGGCAGGCTGGACCACCACCCTGCCCCTGGCCACCGACGGGCTGCGGATGCTGCGCACCATGGACACCCAGGCCCTCGCCGCCGCGTTCCTCCTGGCCAGCCCGGACCTTCCCGCGCCGCTACCCGGAGACCCACCCTCGACCGGCGGCATCCTGTACGGCGTCAACCCGCAGCGTGCCGGCCGGACGGAGATGCTGCGCCCGGCCATCGCGCCGGGCGAGGATCGCAACCGCACCGCACCACGCGACAAGAAGGGCAACATCACCGGCGCTGCGCCCGGCCACCGGGCCGGGCGAGGATCGCAACCAGGGTTCGACCTCCGGCCGGTGTGAACGTGGGTGGCGCAGCCTTGCGACAGGCGACCGCTCTCGAAGGCGTAGAGGTGCTTCGAAACGCACTGTCCAGCTTCGGCGGCCGTCAGCGGTCGGGCCCAGGCTCATCAAGGCGGGGTTACCGATCGCGATGGTGCTCCGGTGGTGCTCGGATGTCCGGAGTTCAACCAGCGCGCTCGGACCAGGGCCAGCAAGATACGTCACGCACGCCCGATCTCTTTTACGGCAGGATCTGATGCTCCATCCGCTGGATCGCCCTGACCAGCAGATACTCAGCCGCTAATTGCGGCACGCATCAGCACGCAGCGGCACACGCGAAGCTGCCGTTACGCAACGTAGAGGGCATCTGATGGGTTCGGACTACGGATCAGAAGGTTAGGGGTTCGAGTCCCTTCGGGCGCACTTCACGATCAAGGCCGTGACCCGCGGAAACGGGGGTCACGGCCTTGATCGCTTCTGCGGGTTGGGACGGATCTTCCCAGGATTTGGAATCTGGTGCTCCGATGGTGCTCCGTTGTCGGTGTGCTGTTTCGGCGAGGGTCCGTGCTGGTTGGTGCTGACCAGTGCGTTTGCGTGTCGGCTGGTCTGGATCATGGTTGGGATACGGGTCCGTCAGGGTTCGATCCCTGTCTACTGTGGTGGGATGTGTGGGTCTTGCCTGGTGGGGTGGGTGTCCGGGTAGTGGGCCGTCGTTGACCTGGGCTGGCGCAGGGTGGGCAG
>NZ_SMKJ01000287.1:0-8905 GCF_004348615.1 Micromonospora sp. KC207 | reverse complement strand
GTAAGGGGGCTGGGGGTGGCTCAACGTACTCCTCGGCACCTCATCGCGATCTCGAACGTCCTGACGGTATCGCTCCTGGCCAAGTCCCGGATCGCCCCGACCGTCTCAGCGGGGTAACAGGACGGCGGCGGTGCGGACCACGTCGGCGTCGACCGTGAACCGTCCGGTGACCGTCGCGGGCGGGTCGGGCACCGGGGCCGCGTCCAGCCGGGCGGGGGCGATCCGGGCCGTGGACAGGCCGGAGTCCGGGTCCAGCTCGACGCGGGCGTCGTGGAAGTCCAGCCATGTGCCGACGACCGGGTGCCACACCTTGTAGATGGTCTCCTTGGCGCTGAACAGCACGGCCGCCCAGGGGACGGTGTCGGGAAGCCGGGCACAGTCGTCCCATTCCTCGGGCAGGCCGATCAGCCGGCGTACCCCCGCGTTGAGTTCCCGGTGTCGCTCGGCGTCCATGCCGACCGACCGGATCTCGTCGGCGCGGGCCACGGCGGCGGCGCAGTAGCCCGGCGTGTGGGTGATGGTGCCGACCACCCCGGCGGGCCAGACCGGGGAGCGGTCCGGCGCGGAGGGCACGGCGACGGCCGGTACGCCGAGCCGGGTGAGCGCCCGTCGGGCGCAGACCCGCCCGGCGGTGAAGTCGCGACGCCGACGCTGGACCGCCCGCTCGCTCAGGCAGGCCAGCTCGGCGGGAAGCAGCTTCCCGGCCCAGTCGTCCCCGCCGGCGACGGCCACCGCGACCTCGGGCGGCAGCAGGTCACGCATCCCGTCTCCTGACGCTCGTCGCCGTCGAAGGTACCGCATCCACCCCGTCACGGGCGGATCATGGGGTCGGCGGGGGCCGCACCGTCGCCGACCTCGGCGACCAGCAGGTCCACGTCAACGCGACCGCCGGGCCGAGCAGCACGGTCGCGGCCAGCGATCCACGGAAGACGGTGGTCGATCGTCTCTTGTCGATCATTGGGGCGAGCGTGGTGAGATCCGCATTGGAGGATCCGGCGGGCCCGGCCGGCCGGCGGACGTACGCCCCGGCGGGCGGCTCCGCCGGGCGGCACAGTCGTGAGCGTTCCGAAAGGTTCTCGCCACACAACTGACGACCATCTGCCGCATTCAGCCATTAGACTGGTGGTGTCCGTCAAAAATCTGACGCGAGTCCACCCGTTGTGCAGGTGGTGCCGGGTGGCTAAGCTTCAATTGCGCGCCCCAATCGCCCGCTTCCCCCGTGGCAGGCGATCGGGGCGCGCGTCTGTGCGTCGAGGGGTCTTCTCTGAGCCCGGTGGGGCTTCACGCGGGCCGGTCTCCGCCCGATTGTGCGATATCCGACGGCCATCGACGGGCGTGGCGTCCTGCCCCCCGCCGCCGTCACAGCGCGCGCACCCCCGCCCGCCCCGAGTGGGGCGGGCGTCAGGCCGGCAGGCGCGCCGTCAGGTCCAGCGGCCGTCCAGCCAAATTCGGGCCGACCACTCCGCGTACGGCAGCACCCGAGCCACGAAGATCGGATAGAAGTACGCGAAGCAGAGCGTGACCAGCAGCACGTACGCGCCCACCACGACGCCGCCCACCAGCCGGCGTTCGGCCGCCGCCTCGTCGTCGGTGCCGGCGGGCGCTTCCCCGGCCGGGGCCCGCGCCCCGCCATCGGCCGGCGAGACGATCGCGCCCAGCACGTAGACGACCGCCAGGACCAGGAACGGCACGGCCGGCGCGGCGTAGAAGGAGAACATCGTCCGCCCGCCGTCGAGGGCGAACCAGAACCAGGGCAGCAGGCCGGCGGCCACGCAGAGCAGGATCGCCCCGGCCCGCCAGTCCCGCCGCGCGATGCCGATCCAGGCCGCCCCGGCCAGGGCGGGCAGGAACGACCACCACAGCAGCGGCGTGCCCAGCAGCAGGATCTCCGAGGCGCAGCTCGCCGCGCCGCAGCCGCCGTCGCTCGACCAGTGGATCGCCACCGGCCGGCCCAGCAGCAGCCACTGCCAGGGCCAGGACTGGTACTTGTGCGGGTCGTCCAGCTGCTTGTGGAAGCCGTACGCCGCCTTGTGGTACTCCCACAGGTTGTTCAGCGCCCCGACGAACGGGGTGTCGCTCAGGCCGGGCACGCTCGGGTACCGGGCGGCGAGGCGGTAGTAACCGTCGTCGGTCAACAGCCAGCCCGACCAGGTGGCGACGTAGGTGACGACCATGAGGACGCCGGCCAGCGCCAGCCAGGGCAACTCGTCGAGCAGCGCGTCGCGCCACGGCCGGCGTACCCCGGCGGAGCGGCGGACGCCGACCTCCCACAGCAGGGCCAGCAGCGCGAAGGCCGGCAGGAAGTACAGCGCGCTCCACTTGACAGCGCAGGCGCAGCCGAGCAGCACCCCGGCGGCCAGCCGCCACCACGGCCAGTTCCGCCAGCCACCGGCGGGCCGGCCGGCGCGCCCGGGCAGGGTGGGGTCGAGGCCGGAGTCCAGCGCCCGGCTCCACCGCCGACGCCGGGCGTCCCGGTCGATGACCAGGGCGCCGAACGCGGCCAGTACGAACAGCAGCAGGAAGATGTCGAGCAGGGCGATGCGGGAGAGGACCAGGTGGAAGCCGTCGAGGGCGAGCAGCAGGCCGGCGGCGCAGCCGAGCGTGGTGGAGCGGAACAGCCGGCGGCCGATGCGCACCAACAGCAGCACCGACACGATGCCGGCCAGGGCGGCGCTGAAGCGCCAGCCGAACTCCGGTGCGGTCGTCATCAGGTGCCCGGGCACGGAGATGTTGTGCTCGGCGTCGGAGTACCCGAACGCCCACTCGCCGAGGCCGATCAGCCACTTGCCCAGTGGCGGGTGCACCACGTACGACGGGCCGTTGTCCTTGTAGTTCCACTCGACGGCCTTGTCGATGAGCGCCCAGCTGTCGCGGGCATAGTAGATCTCGTCGAAGATCTTGCCCTTCGGGTTGCTGAGATCGACCAGGCGCAGGATCGCGGCGATCGCCACCACGACGGCGGTGGCCAGCCACGAGTTGATGTCCAGCCGGGCGTCGACGGTGGCGAGCCGTCGCCGCACGATCGCGGGAACGCCCCCGCCCCCGCCGCCGCCGGGGGTTGGGGGAGCCCCGGACTCCTCGGTCGCGCCGCCGCCAGATCCGGCGTGCTCCGATCCCGTCCGGCCCGCGCTCTGCGCTGTCGACGCACTCGTCACCAAGCGATCGTAGGCTGCGGAGGTGCCCGGCGGCGCCCGTCGTCTCCGATACCGGTACAACTGTCGATGAAGGAGCGCACCTCGTGGGCGAAATGTCCGAATCAGGATGCCTGATCCTCCTCGGAGCGCCGCTCGGCAACCCGGCCGACGCGTCCGCCCGGTTCCGCGAGGTGCTCGCCGCCGCCGACGTGGTCGCCGCCGAGGACACCCGGCGGCTCACCCGGCTGACCCGGGACCTCGACGTCGCCGTCCCCGGCCGGATCGTCTCCTACTTCGAGGGCAACGAGGAGCGGCGCACCCCCGAACTGGTCGAGGTCCTCCGCGAGGGGTACGTCGTCGCCCTGGTCACCGACGGCGGGATGCCCAGCGTCTCCGACCCCGGGTACCGGCTGGTCCGGGGGGCCCTCGACGCCGGAGTCCCGGTGACCGCCGCCCCCGGGCCCAGCGCCGTCACCACCGCCCTCGCGCTGTCCGGCCTGCCCAGCGACCGGTTCTGCTTCGAGGGCTTCCTGCCCCGCACGCCCGGCGCTCGGCGGTCCCGGCTGCGCGGCCTGGCCGGCGAGGAGCGAACCCTGGTCCTCTTCGAGGCCCCGCACCGGATCACCGGCACGCTCGCCGACCTGGCCGCCGAGTTCGGCGCCGACCGGCCGGCCGCGCTCTGCCGCGAGCTGACCAAGACGTACGAGGAGGTGCTCCGCCGCCCGCTCGGCGAGCTGGCGGTCTGGGCCGCCGAACACGAGCCGCGCGGCGAGATCACCCTCGTGGTGGCCGGCGCGCCCCCGGCCGCCACCCGCCGCCCCGACGACGAGACGCTGCGTGCGGCCGTCGCCGAGCGGGAGGCCGCCGGCCTGTCCCGGCGCGACGCGATCACCGAGGTTGCCACCGAGTACGGCCTGCGCCGCCGCGACGTCTACACCACCACCCACGCCTGAGGTGCAAGGAAGGGCCCCCTGTTAACGCTTTCGGTACAGGAAGGGCCCCTTCCTGACCAGCCGGAAGGTGGCCCGGCCGAACCGGGCCGGGAGGCGGGGCGGGGCGGCGGGAACCGGCCGGCCGTCGGGCGGTTCCTACCAGGCGGCGGCGAGGAAGCCGACGCCGATCACGAGCGGGCCGGCCACCGCGGCCGTCACCGCCCACCGGCGGGCCCGCCGGTCGGCCAGCCTGGCCGCGCCGGTGTACCGGGCGATTCCCGCGCCGCAGGCCAGCACCAGCAGCAGCCCGAGCAGCCAGCGCAGGTGCCGGCCGGCGCCGGTGTCGGCGTACGCGGTGTCGCCCGACGGGCCCGTCATCCGGGCGGTCAGGGTGGAGCCGGCGGCGGTGCGCTCGGCGGGCACGCCGCTGACGCGTACCCCGAAGGCGATGAACCGCTCGCCCTCGGCGGTGAAGATCCCCCGGCAGCGCTGCGTCAGCCCGGTGCCCGTGCATTCGCCGATCACGACGGTGCCGGTGGTGGCGTGTCCGACGGCGAGCCAGAACGGGCCGGCGCTCACCCAGGCGAAGAAGGCGGCGAGCAGGCTGAGCGCCAGCAGCGCGGAGAGGCCCTGCCACGGGTCCGGCGGATGGGCTGGGCGGTCGGCTGCCCGCCGAGCACCGCGCCCGGCGGAGTCCGCGCCGGCGGCGCGTCGCCGCCACCAGCGTCCGCGGCCGTGCTCCTCCCGCAGGGGCGTACCGTCCCAGTGCACCTCCTCGATCGGCGGCCAGAACAGCCCGTCGTCGCCCGGCACCTTCTCGTCGGGGGCGGGCCCCGGGCGGAGTCGGCTGCCGGGCTGTCGGACCGGAACCCGGCGTGGCACCGCGTCGACCGGTGCCCCGGTGGTGGGCTCCACCTCCACCGGACGGTCGGGGCCGCCGACGGGCTGTCCGGCCTGTGTCGCCGGGCCGGGCTGCGTTGGCGGAACCGGCTGGCCCGCTCGCGGCGCGACCGTGTCCGGCGACGTCGCCGGACCGGCCGCCGGGGTGGGCAGCGGGTCGGTGGACGGTACGGGGCGCGGCTGCGGTGCCACGCCCGGCGCCCGGGCTGCCGGTTCGGGCGGGGGCTCGTCGCCGAGCGCCGACCCGCCGGGCGGCTCCTCGTGGTCCGGGGCGGCTCGTCTGCCAGTCACGGGGTTCATTGGACACCGACTCTGGTGAGGGGCGGGGCAGCTCAGGCCGCGTGTCGGCGACAAATCGGGCGGATGGTCCCCGGTGGTCGATGTCGCCGCCGTCCGGCCTCGGCTCTCCCGCGCGGCGCGGCGAGCCGGCCTATTGGTTCGCGGTGCCCCGGCGGCGGTCACTAGGCTTGCTGGTCATGAGTCACGTTCTCGCGGCGGTAGCCTGGCCGTACGCCAACGGCCCGCGCCACATCGGCCACGTCTCCGGTTTCGGCGTTCCCTCCGACGTCTTCGCCCGGTACATGCGGATGGCCGGCCACGACGTGCTCATGGTCTCGGGCACCGACGAGCACGGCACCCCGATCCAGGTGCAGGCCGACGCCGAGGGGGTCACCCCCCGCGAGCTGGCCGACCGGTACAACCGGGTGATCGCCGAGGACCTGCGGGCGCTCGGGCTGTCGTACGACCTGTTCACCCGCACCACCACCCGTAACCACTACGCGGTGGTGCAGGAGCTGTTCTCCGGGCTGCACCGCAACGGCTACATCGTGCCGAGGGTCACCACCGGCGCGATCTCGCCGTCGACCGGCCGGACCCTGCCCGACCGGTACATCGAGGGCACCTGCCCGATCTGCGGGTACGACAGCGCCCGCGGGGACCAGTGCGACAACTGCGGCAACCAGCTCGACCCGGTCGACCTGATCACCCCCAAGTCCAAGATCAACGGTGAGACGCCGGAGTTCGTCGAGACCGAGCACTTCTTCCTCGACCTGCCCGCCCTCGCCGAGGCCCTGCGGCGGTGGCTGGACGGCCGGGAGGGCTGGCGGCCCAACGTGCTGCGGTTCTCGCGGAACCTGCTCGACGACCTCCAGCCCCGGGCCATCACCCGGGACCTGGAGTGGGGCGTGCCGATCCCCCTCGACGGCTGGCGCGACCGCCCGGACAAGCGGATCTACGTCTGGTTCGACGCGGTCATCGGCTACCTGTCGGCGTCCATCGAGTGGGCCCGCCGCACCGGCGACCCGGAGGCGTGGCGCAGGTGGTGGTCCGCCGACGCCGAGGGCAAGGACGCCCTGAGCTACTACTTCATGGGCAAGGACAACATCGTCTTCCACTCGGTGATCTGGCCGGCGCTGCTCGGCGGGTACTCCGGTGCGGGCGACCGGGACGGCGAACCCGGCGCGCTGGGTCGGCTCAACCTGCCCACCGAGGTCGTCTCCAGCGAGTACCTGACGATGGAGGGACGCAAGTTCTCCTCGTCCCGCAAGGTCGTCATCTACGTCCGGGACTTCCTGGAGCGGTACGACGCGGACGCGCTGCGCTACTTCATCGCCGTCGCCGGGCCGGAGAGCAACGACACCGACTTCACCTGGGCCGAGTTCCTTCGCCGCAACAACGACGAACTGGTCGCCGGCTGGGGGAACCTGGTCAACCGGTCGGTGTCGATGACGGCGAAGAACTTCGGCGCGATTCCGCCGGTCGATCCGGCCGGGCTCACCGAGGCCGACGAGGCGCTGCTCGCCACCGCCCGGGTCGGCTTCGACACCGTCGGTGACCTGATCGGCCGGCACCGGCAGAAGCAGGCCATCGGTGAGGCGATGCGGGTCGTTGCCGAGGCCAACAAGTACCTGTCCGAACAGGCCCCCTGGAAGCTCAAGGACCCTGCCGACAAGCCCCGGATGGGCACCATCCTGCACGTCGCCCTCCAGGTGGTCAGCGACGCGAACACCCTGCTCACCCCGTTCCTGCCGCACTCGGCGCAGCAGATCCACGAGCTGCTCGGCGGCACCGGCGTGCACGCCCCGATGCCGGTGATCGAGGAGGTCGACGACCTCGACGGCGGGCCCGCGTACCCGGTGCTGACCGGGGACTACACGGTCGGGGCGCGCTGGGAGTCCGTACCGGTCGAGGTGGGCCGGCCGCTCGCGGCGCCGAAGCCGGTGTTCCGCAAGCTCGACCCGTCGATCGTCGAGGAGGAGCTGGCCCGGCTCGCCGGCTGACCGTCCCGTGCTGAGGAGAACGCGGCCGTCGGGCTGCCGGTACTCTGCCTGGCCGAGGCGACTCGGGCAGTCGCCGACGCTGACCGGCTCGACCACTACCAGGCCGTCGAGATCCTCATGTGAGACCCGGAGAGCTGGCGGGCGGTCAACCCAGGATCGACCCTCGTGCCGTGAGGCGGGCTGAGTGGGTGGCTGTGGTTCGCGGACCGAACCGACCGAGGATCGTGATCAGGGCGCCCGCACGGGCACGGGCACGGCCGGGGCACGGGATAGCGTGGACGGATGAGTTTTGATCCAGTGGCGCACAACCGCGTGGCCTGGGACCGGCAGGTCGACCAGGGCAACGAGTGGTCGCGGCCGATCTCCGCCGAGACGGTCGCCAGGGCGCGGGCCGGTGACTGGTCGGTCGTGCTCATCGGCTACCGACCCGTAGACCGCTCCTGGTTCCCCGCCGACCTGGCCGGCGCGGACGTGCTGTGCCTGGCCTCCGGCGGCGGCCAGCAGGGGCCGACGCTCGCCGCGGCCGGGGCCCGCGTCACCGTGCTGGACAACTCGCCGCGCCAGCTCGAGCAGGACGAGCTGGTCGCCCAGCGGGACAACCTGCCGCTGCGGACGATGCTCGGCGACATGCGCGACCTGTCCGCGTTCGCCGACTCCTCGTTCGACCTCGTCTTCAACCCGGTCTCGAACCTGTTCATCCCCGAGCTCGCCCCGGTGTGGCGGGAGTCCTTCCGGGTGCTGCGACCGGGCGGGGCGCTGCTGTGCGGCTTCCTCAACCCGGACGTCTACCTGTTCGACCGCGAGGCGCTGGACCAGCGCGGCGAGCTGGTGGTCCGGCACAAGCTGCCGTACAGCGACGTCACGCACGTACCGGTTGAGGAACGCGAGCGGCTCTTCGGCGCGGACGCGCCGCTGGAGTACAGCCACAGCATGGCCGAGCAGCTCGGCGGCCAGCTCGCCGCAGGCTTCGTCATAACCGGGTTCGAGGAGGCACCGCACCACGCGGACGCCACCGCGGGCTGGCTGCCCGGCTACTTCGCGACCCGCGCCGTCAAACCATGATGGAACTCGACGACAGGAGCGTGACGGCCGACGAGCTGGCCGGCTGGTCGCCATGTCGCCGTACCGGCGTTCTCGCCGGGCGCGGGCGCGCTCAACGCCGTGCCATCGCCGGGGCGACGACGAACTCCAGGATCGCCCGGTTCACCTCGTCGGCGTTGGTCCACGGGATGCCGTGCGGCGCGCCCCCGAGCGTCACCAGCCGGCCGTCGGGCAGCATCGGCTGCAACCGCTGACCGGTCACGCCGTACGGCAGAACCCGGTCCTGGTCGCCCTGGACGATCAGCACCGGCACGTCGATCCGGGGCACGTCGGGTCGGAAGTCGGTCAGCCAGGCGTCCACGCACTGGTACGTGCCGATCGCCGAGGCCCGCGCGCCGATGTCCCAGTGCGCCCGGTACGCCTCCTCGCTGACCAGCTTGCCCTTGTTGTCGGCGTAGTTGAAGAAGCTGTCGCAGAAGCTGCTGAGGAATGCGAACCGGTCAGCGAGGATCGCCTGCTGGAAGCCGTCGAACAGGCTTCGGTCCAGCCCCTCCGGGTTGTCCGGGGTCTTCAGCAGCAATGGCGCGAGCGGGGCGAGCAGCACCGCCAACCGTTATGC
>NZ_SMKJ01000286.1:0-8908 GCF_004348615.1 Micromonospora sp. KC207 | reverse complement strand
GCCGACGGCACCGACCTGTGCCGGCTGTACGCGCGGGTGCTAGACGCCGACAAGGTCACCGCCGACGACAGCTTCGTCTCCCTCGGCGGCGACTCCATGTCCTACGTGGAGATGTCGGTACGGCTGGAGGAGGCCCTCGGCGAGCTGCCCGCCGACTGGCACACCACCGCGATCCGGGACCTGCCCCGGCCCGCCGCCCCGCCCGGTCGGCGTCGATCGGCCGTGCTGGAGACCAGCGTGGCGCTGCGCGCGGCGGCGATCGTCGTGATCGTCGGATCGCACATCCCGCTGTTCACGATCAAGGGCGGCGCCCACCTGCTGCTGGCGGTCGCCGGGTTCAACTTCGCCCGGTTCCAGCTCACCGACGCCCCTCGCCTGCGGCGACTACGCACCGCCGGGCACGCCATCGGCCGGGTCGTGCTGCCGTCCGTGCTCTGGATCGCGGCAGCGGGCGCGGTCACCGGCGACTACACGCTGACCAACGTGCTGCTGCTCAACAGCGTCCTCGGGCCGCACGACGGGGTCACCGAGTGGCAGTTCTGGTTCGTCGAGGCGCTGGTGTACATCCTGCTCGGAGCGGTCGCGCTGCTGGCCGTCCCGGCGGTGGACCGCGTCGAGCGGCGGTACCCGTTCGGGCTGCCGCTCGCCGTCGCCGCGTTCGGCCTGGTCTTCCGGTACGACCTGCCCGGCCTGGCCGCGCGCGGCCACGTCCCGTCCGCCGTGGTGGTGTTCTGGCTGTTCGCGCTCGGCTGGGCGGCGGCGCGGGCCCGCAGCACCGGCCAGCGACTCGTGCTGACCGGGGCGGCCCTGCTCGCCGTGCCCGGCTTCTTCGGCCAGCCGTGGCGGGAGGCGCTGATCGCGGCCGGATTCGTGCTGCTGGTCTGGGTGCCCCGGCTGCCCAGTTGGCGCGCGCTCAACCGGGTCGCCGGGGTGCTGGCCACCAGTTCGCTGTACATCTACCTGGTTCACTGGCAGGTGCTGTCGCTGGTCGGGCCCGCCTCGCGCGGGGCGGCCCTGGTGGTGTCCCTCGCCGCCGGTGTCGGCGTCGCGGCGCTCGCCCGGGTGGGGGCCCGGTGGCTGCCGCACGCCGTCCGGGTGTGGGCCCGGACGGCGGCGGCACGCGGTGCCGGTCAGGCCACCGCGGCCCGGTCCGCTGGCTCCACGCCAGCGTAGCCGCCCCGGTGGTACAGCAGGGGCGAGCCGACGTCAACGTGCCGCAGCAGCTCGGGCTCGGCGAGCACGATGGCGTGGTCGCCGACGACCACCCGGTCCACGACACGGCAGAGCAGCCAGGCCAGGGCATCGTCGAGGATCGGCACCGCCTCGGGACCGACGCGCCACCGGGTCGGGTGAGCGAACCGGTCGATCCCGGTCATGGCGAACGTCCGCGCCAGTTTCCGCTGGTGCCGGGCGAGCAGGTGCACCGCGACGTGCCGGGACCGCGCCACCGTGCGCCAGCTCGACGAGGCAAGGCCCAGGCAGAAGGACACGACGGGCGGCTCCAGCGACACCGACGTGAACGACGTCGCGGTGAAGCCGACCGGCGGGGCCCCGGGGGCCGTCACGACGGTGACGGTGCTGGCCTGGTTGCGCAGGATCGCCCGCAGCGAACTCGCGTCGGCCTCGACGATGGATCCCGGCTGCGGGTCGGCGGTCATCGAAGACTCCCAGGATCGCACGGTGCAGCCCGGGGTGGCCGCCCCGGATCGGCCGAGACACACATCGATGCGGCACCCCGGTGACTCCGACGCTAACCGACCATGCCCACCACCCGCAATACCTACTTAAAAAGTAGGGATTTCGGCACCGGTCGCCCACTGGCTTCCGCCGAGACCGACGGCGAGCGCGCGCAATACGAGTTTCGGCTGGTCAGAGGGTACGGGCCAGCCGGTCGGCGAGGATCCGGGTGAACCGGGACGGGTCGCCCAGCTCCCCGCCCTCGGCCAGCAGCGCCATCCCGTACAGCAGCTCGGCGGTGTCGGCGAGCCCGTCGGCGGCGGCGTCCTGCTCGTGGGCCTTGCGCAGCCCCTCCACCAGCGGGTGCCCCGGGTTGAGCTCCAGAATCCGCTTGACCTGCGGCACCTCGTGACCCATCGCCCGGTACATCTTCTCCAGCGTCGGGGTGATGTCGTGGGCGTCGCCGACCACGCACGCCGGGGAGGTGGTCAGGCGGGTGGAGAGGCGAACCTCCTTGACGCTGTCGGCGAGCTTCCCGGTCATCCAGGTCAGCAGGTTGGCGTACTCCTGGCGCTGCTGCTCGCGGGCAGACTCGGCCTCCTTCTTCTCCTCCTCGGTGTCCAGGTCGACCTGGCCCTTGGCGATGGAGCGCAGCGGCTTGCCGTCGAACTGGCCGACCCGCTCGACCCAGACCTCGTCCACCGGGTCGGTGAGGATCAGCACCTCGTAGCCCTTGGCGCGGAACGCCTCCATGTGCGGCGAGTTCTCGATCATCGACCGGGACTCCCCGGTCATGTAGTAGATGTCGGCCTGGCCGTCCTTCATCCGCTCGACGTAGTCGCGCAGGCCGGTCAGCTCGGCCGGGTCGTGGGTGGAGGCGACCGAGACGACGTCGAGGATGGCGTCGGTGTTGTCCGGGTCGTCGAGCAGGCCCTCCTTGAGCGCCGGGCCGAACTCGGACCAGAAGGTGCGGTACTTCTCGGCCTCGTTGGTTTTCAGCTCCTTGACGGTGGCGAGGATCTTCTTCACCAGCCGCCGGCGCACCGCCTGGATCTGGCGGTCCTGCTGGAGGATCTCCCGGGAAATGTTGAGCGACAGGTCGTGCGCGTCGACGACGCCCTTGACGAAGCGCAGGTAGTTGGGCATCAGCGCTTCGCAGTCGTCCATGATGAACACGCGCTTGACGTAGAGCTGCACGCCCCGGCGGGCCTGCGGAGCGAACAGGTCCACGGGCGCGTGCGACGGCAGAAACAGCAGCGCCTCGTACTCGAAGGTGCCCTCCCCCCGCATGTGAATGGTTTCCAGGGGGTCGGCCCAGTCGTGGCTGACGTGCTTGTAGAACTCCTTGTACTCGGCCTCGTCGACCTCGCTGCGCGGGCGGGCCCACAGCGCCTTCATCGAGTTGAGGGTCTGCGCCTCGCGGGTGATCTCGTCGCCCTCGCCCTTGCGCTCGACGGTCATCCGGATCGGCCAGGCGATGAAGTCGGAGTACCGCTTGACGATCTCGCGGATCTTCCACTCGGCGGTGTAGTCGTACAGGTGGTCGTCGCTGTCCTCGGGCTTGAGGTGGACGGTGACGGCGGTGCCCTGCGGGGCGTCGTCGACGGTCTCCACGTTGTACGTGCCCTCGCCGGTGGACTCCCAGCGGGTGCCCTCGGCCTCCCCGGCGCGGCGGGTTAGCAGGGTGACCCGGTCGGCGACCATGAAGGTGGCGTAGAAGCCGACGCCGAACTGCCCGATCAGGTCGGCCGACGCGGCCGTGTCCTTCGACTCGCGCAGCTTCGCCAGCAACTCGGCGGTGCCCGACTTGGCGATGGTGCCGATCAGGCGGACCACGTCGTCGCGGGACATGCCGATGCCGTTGTCCCGGACGGTGAGGGTGCGCGCCTCGCGGTCCACCTCGATTTCGATGTGCAGGTCGGAGACGTCGGCCGCGAGATCCTTGTCGACCAGGGACTCCAGGCGGAGCTTGTCCAAGGCGTCGGAGGCGTTGGAGATCAGCTCGCGTAGGAAGACGTCCTTGTTCGAGTAGATCGAATGGACCATCAGCTGGAGCAGTTGGCGCGCCTCCGCCTGGAACTCCAGCGTCTCGATCCGGTTGCTCACACCGACCCCCTTCAGTGACTGGGTGACCCTTCGCGCAAAGGATACGAGCCGTCGCTGGCAGTCGCGACACCCACCCGGCCGGATACGGCGGGGCGAGCATACGATGCCACTTCCGGTCCCTGTGGAACTGCCCGCGAATACGGGGCAGCACGCGTCGCGCTCACGTCACCCCCGAGGGTGATCGCGAGCTGGACGAGCGCAGCCGGGGGCGGGCTGGTCGCGGGCCACCTGGGCGAGCACCGACCGGCGGCGGGTCGGTGGTGTACCACCGCCGGGTCGGCTACCCGTCGACCCACGGGCAGGAGTTACTGCTGTCCACGCCGCCACCGCCGGTCCGGCACCACCCGGGTCGTCTCCTCGGCCGGTATCCGCTCCGCCTCGGCCTGCGCGAGAAGCCGTTGCCGGGCCGCCTCCCGTTCCGCCTCCTGGATCTGCTCGCCCCTGCCTTCGACCGGAACAGCGTCGCTCATCATCCCCACCTCCGTCGGTCGGGGCGCGGCGGCGCGCCCTGGAAGGACCGACACCGCCACGCCCGGCTGAGGGGACGCGACCGCAACGAGCACCGGCATCCGTGGGCGACCTTGGAGGATTTCGGCCCCTCGAGGGGCCGAAATCCTCCAAAATCTCCATCGCGTCCTTACTCGAACGATAGAGCTTCCAGAGTGACGGCGAACTAACTGTCGGTTAGATTCCGTGGGGCTCCGGGTCCAGCGGGTCGATGCCGATACGAATCGCGAGGTCCCGCAACTCGGGCGAGCCCCGGCGGCGGGCGTCCCGGACCATCTGGCCGACGATCTCCCGCACGCTCGGCCGTGACCGCAGCTCGACGCGTTATCCGCCTCCAGGAACGCCAGGATTGCCCGCTCCTGGTCGCCGGCCGCGTACCACCCACGTCCCGCATCCAGGTGCAGACGGCATCGACGGTTCGCGCTGCGAACCTGCGACCGGTCGACACGCCGCGCCCGCTCCGGCGCGCGCTCAGGCGTCCCGTTCTCGACGGCCACCCCCACCCGCCAGATCCCGCAGTTCGCCGGCGTGAACTCCATCCGCCACGGGTCGGACCCGGCCCGACGCGCGGCGTTCTCCGCCTCCGCCAGGTGCCCGTCCGGGTCACCGGTGCCCAACGACGCGGCCGACATCGCGCAGTGCAGGTGAAGCATCCCGTACCAGGTCAACGCCGCGCCGTCGCCCGTGTCGCCCAATTGCTCCGCCGCGCGCGTCGCCACCGCCAGCGACCGCCGCCGGCCACCGCGCGTGCCCGACGACAGGGCACTCTGCGCGGCAGCGAACGCTGCGGCAGCCACCTCCGCCGGCCCAGCGAGCGCGGCGACCAGTTCGGCACGCTCGGCATACCGCGCCGCCAGGTCGATGTAGCCGAACGGTTTGATGGCCAGCACGGTGGTCACCGCCGCCCGGACGAACAGTCGCGGCCCCTCCGGGTGCCCGGAGTCGGTGAGCCGCCGCGTGGCCGCGACCAGGTCGGGCAGCAGCCGAGCCAGCGCCTTGTAGTCGCAGGCCATCCGGGCCGCCATCGCCTGATCCACGGACGCCCACAGGACGGCCGGGTCGATCGGGCGCACCGACCCTTCGGGGTCGTCGTCGAGAGCGCCACGCAGCGCCGGAACGGTGGTGTAGATGGCGAGGTCGTCCTCGCTGCGCGGCGCGTGGGGCTGCCCGGTCAGGTCGGTGACGCTGACGCCGAGTGCGCTCGCCAGGGCGATGAGCCGCGAGCGCTTGGTCACCGGCCGCCGACCCGACTCGATCATCGAGATGTAGGAGGCGGTCACACCCACCCGATCGGCCAGTTGCTGCTGCGTCATCCCGGCGGCGTCTCGCCAACCAGCGACCCGCAGCCCGATGTAGTCGGCCATCGCTCCTCCTGCCCGAGGTCAACAGGATCCGGCATAGACCCCGCACAAAGGACAGTACGTGCAGTCACGTTCCGCAGCCAGAGCGACACAGGGCGCAGGCGAAGGCGTCGGGCGTAAACCCAACGTCCGGTCAGCTTTCGAATGCCTCCAACAGAGAGCGCACGTCGCCGGCCGGCTGGCTCCTGGCGGGCCGCTTGGGATTCGTCGGAACTCCCAGCGCCGCCCAGTTGGTACGCGCGTCGCCCATCTCGGACGCGAGGGCACGCAACTCGATGACGAACTCGACCAGCCGGCCCTGGTCGTCGACAGTCGCGTTGAACGGGATCGCTCGGGCCTTGTCGCCGAACTTTCGGCACAGGTCCTCGTCCGCGTACCAAGTCGCCGTCAGGTCGACAGCACCGGCGAGACGCCGCTTACCCGTGGCTGCCTGCTCGCCGTCGCTTTGCACACTGACCACCGCGTCGACCAATCGACGCGCGCCGCCCGGGTCGTTGGGGTCAACGTCCAGGTAGCTGCCTGCGGGTACCTCGGACCTGGACAGCGAGTAGTGCGTCCCGAAGCTGACCCCCGGCACGTTGAGCATGGCGAAGTACACGTCTTCCTCGTATCTCGTCACGAGGATCATCCGGTCGTTCTTCTTGAGGGTGTAGGACATCGTTCCGGTCCGTCGTTGTGCCTCCATCACCCCCTGACCGGTGGCTTCCGCCGTGTCGGTCGTGACCCGAACCGGCTCCCGCGAGATCCAGCCGACGGCCGCCGTGAGGTCCTTGACCTCGCCCTGCCGCCCGACCGGGGAGGCGTCGGATCGGCCGCACGCCATCTCCGTCGTCGAAGCAGAATCCTGGGCGGAGTTACCCGGACCGCACCCGGTGGCACCAAGAACGGCAGTCAGGGTCGCCACCGTGGCTACCAGACGTCGAACCTGCATGTGAAGGTCACCTCACGGTGGAAGAACGAAGCCGCCACAACGAGTCACGGCACCGTTGATCATAGGCGGGCGCCTGACGCCGCTCACCCGGCCGGTGGTGCCGGGGCGAGCCGGTCAAGCGCGGCGCGCAAATGCCCACGCAGGGCGTCGCTGCCGGTGTGCCCGCAGTCGTTGACCACGATCAGCTCCGCGTCGGGCCAGGCCCGGGCCAGCGACCACGGCGTCTCCAGCGGCGAGCCGAGGTCGAAGCGGCCATGCACGAGCACCCCGGGAATGCCGGCGAGCTGGTGGGCGCCGCGCAGCAGGGCGTCGTCGGCGAGCCAGGTCCCGTGGGAGAAGTAGTGCGCGCAGAGCCGGACGAAGGCCACCTGGTCGTCCGGCGGCTGGTCGCTGTAGACGTCGGGCTTGCCGTCAGGTTTCAGAGAGACGACGGCGTCCTTTCAGGCGAGCCAGGCGATCGCCGCCCGGTGGAAGTACCTGGGCGTCCGGGTGTTCCAGCAGCCGCGCGTACGCGGCGAGCAGCACGGCGGCCGAGCCCCGGCCCGGTGCGATCGCCGGACGGTCGGCGGCCGGCACGGCGTTGACGAACCGCCGCCAGTGTCCGGGGAAGAATCGGCCGACGCCCCGGTGCAGCCAGTCGATCTCCGACCGGCTGCTCATGGTCACCCGACGAGGACGATCGCGCTGACCCGCTGCCGCTGGCGCTGGGCTTACGCGAGACCAGGGTCGCGTCCCACGAGTTGCCGAACAGCAGCCACCGGTCGACGCCCAGGTGCTCGCGCAGCCCCTCTATGTCGACCAGCAGGTGATCGGTGGGTGTTGTGCCGCAGATCGGCGGCCGGGTCGCTGGCGTGCGGCGTGCTGCGCCCGCAGCCACGCTGGTCGAACTGGACGAGCCGGTACCGGGCCGGGTCGAACAGGCGGCGGGTGCCGGCCGACGAGCTGCCCCCGGCTGTCGTGCACCGCCACGGCCGGCATCCCGTCCGGGTTGCCGGACACCTCCCAGTAGACGAGGTGCCCGTCGCCCACGTCGAGCATCCCCCGGTCGTACGGCTCCACGGGCGGGTAGGGCTGCTGCCCCATCAGCCAGCCTGACCGGCCACGACGTCCAGGGCGCGGGTGAAGTCTGCGAGCAGGTCCGCCGTCTCCTCGATGCCGGTGGAGACCCGCACGAGGCCCTCGCCGATGCCGGCGGCGGCGAGTTGCTCGGCGTCGACGATCCCCGCCCACATTGAACGCGGGTGCACCACGAGGGTGCTCACGCTGCCCAGGCTGGCCGCCCGCTTGGCCAGTCGCAGCTCCGCGAGGAGGGTGGCCGCCGCCGGTCGGCCGCCGGCCAGGTCGAGGCTGAACACGCCGCCACACCCGCTCATCTGCTTCGTGGCCAGGTCGTGCTGGGGGTGGCTGGGCAGCCCCGGGTAACGGACCTGGGCCACCGCCGGGTGCTCCTGGAGCGCCCGAGCCAGCGCGAGGGCGTTGTCGTTGTGCCGGGCCATCCGCAGCGGCAGCGTCCGGATGCCGCGCAGCAGCAGCCAGGCGTCGATGGGGCCCAGCGTCGCGCCGGTGACGATGGCGGTCTGCCAGACCCGGTCGATCAGCTCGGCGGGGCCGACCACCACCCCGGCGGTGACGTCGGAGTGGCCGCCGAGGAACTTCGTGGCGCTGTGCCAGACCAGGTCCGCGCCGAGGGCCGCAGGTCGCTGGTTGACCGGGGTGGCGAACGTGTTGTCCACGACGGCGTACGCGCCGTGGGCGTGGGCCAGCTCGATCACGGCGGTCAGGTCGGTCAGCTCCAGCAGCGGGTTGCTGGGCGTCTCCACGAGCAGCAGCCGGGTGCGCGAGGTCATGGCGCGGGCGAACGCCTCGATGTCGGTCTGGTCGACCTGGGTGCAGCTCACCCCGAACCGGGTGAGCAGCCCGGTGGCCAGCGAGGTGGTGCCGCCGTACGTGCTGCGCTGCACGACCACGTGGTCCCCGGCGGTGAGCAGGGCCAGCGCGACGGTGGTGATCGCCCCCATCCCGGAGGCGGTCACCAGGCCAGCCTCGGTGCCCTCCAGTTCGGCCACCACGGCGGCGACCTGGGCGTGGTTGGGGTTGCCGTAGCGGGTGTAGAAGTCATCGGCGCGCACCTGCGTGGCGATCTCGGTGAACCGCTCGTCGGACTCGGCGCTGAACGTGGCGCTCTGCACGATCGGCGGCGACACCGCGCCCGTGGGGTGCAGGCCGTCGTCGCCGTGGATCGCGGTCGTGCCGATGCCGGTCACCGGGTTCTCCTCACGCTGGTCGGATCGCTGCTCGGATCAGGGTAGGGCGATGACGATGGGGC
>NZ_SMKJ01000285.1:0-8913 GCF_004348615.1 Micromonospora sp. KC207 | reverse complement strand
GCCCTCGGCCACCCTGGGCCGGTTCGTCGCCGCGGTGACCGCGGTCGTGGGCACGACCATGTTCGGCTGGCAGACCGTGCTCGTCGACAAGAACGCCACCCGGGAACGCGCGGAGTGCGTCGCCGGGCTCACCGACCTCCCGGCACCGATCGACGTGCGCGCTGGCACGGTCAACGGGGAGAGCCTGGCGGCGATCCAGCGCTGCCTCGGCACGCTCCGGGCGGACTCGGTGCGTCAGATGGCAGTCGGGCTGGCCGTGCTCGCGGCGGTGACCGCCGCCGGCTACCTGCTCGCCCCCTGGTTCGAGTGCCGGCTGCGCGGCCTGCGCCGCCTCGACCGGACGCCCGGCACCGAGGCGCTGCGGGCCGCGCTGGCCGGCCTGGTCCGGGAGGCGGGCCTGCGCCGCCCGCCGGTGTTCGTGGTGTCCCGGTCCGCCCGCATCAGCGGCAACACCTTCGGCGCCGGCCCCGTCCGGTACGTGCGGCTCGACCTCGGCCTCGTGCACGCCCAGCGGACCGCGCCGCAGGTGTTCCGGGCCGTCGTCCTGCACGAGTTGGCGCACGTGCGCAACGCCGACATCCACCTCACCCGGCTGACCATCGCCCTGGCGTGGGCGTTCCCCCTGGCCGTCCTCGTCCCCGTCGCGGTCAACTACGCCGGCTCCGTGCCCGCGCGACGCCTGCTCGACGACGGCTGGCGGCTGGCCGCTTTCGCGCTGATCGTGCACGCCTCGGCGTGGTCGGTGCTGCGCGCCCGGGAGTTCGCCGCCGACGCCCGCCTCCTCGGCGGCGACCGTGCGGCCGTCCGGGCGCTGCTCGCCGCCGACCGCAGGCGGATCGGCCGGCGGGCACGCCTCGGGTCGGCTTTCCGGTTCCACCCGCTCTCCCGCGCCCGGGCCGACACGCTGGAGCATCCCGGCCGCCGGTTCGCCGCCCGCCCCGTGGAGGCGCTCGGCGCGGGCCTCGCCGCCGGGATCGCCGCGCCGCCGCTGCTGGACCTGATGGCCAGCCTGCCCCACCAACTGCCGAGCTCGGACCGCCTGACCGGCGGGGCCGCCGCCACCGGGCTGCTGCTCGGCGTGCCGCTCGCGCTGGTCACCACCGGAGCGCTGTGGCGCTGCGCCTGGTGGGCGCGGCATACCGGCACCGCTGCGGCCACGGGCACGGCGTTCGGTGCGGCGCTGGGCTGCGGCCTGGTCGTCGGCCGCCGGCTGTCCTGGATCACCGCGTACACCGACCAGCACCGGGCCTGGTGGATCGAGGTCGTCCTCGGTCTGCTGTGGATCGCCGGCGGGGCCCTGCTCGGTCGGTGGGTGGCCGGCAGCGCGCGGGCGTACCTGCGGATCATCGCGCCGGAGCGGACCCGCCGGACCCGGTTGGCCTGGGCCGGCGCGGTGCTGGCCACCACCGTGCTCACCGCCTGGTCCCTGGGGTTTCTGCTCATGCTGGACTTCGCGACCCTCGACGGTGAGACCACTCTGCTGCGCCTGGTCGCCGCCCGCCAGGGGCACCCCGACGTGGTCACCTCGCTGGCCCTGCTCGACCTGCTGGGTTTCTACCTGCGCATCGCCGCCGCCCAGGTGCCGCACCTGTTCGCCCTGCCGCTGCTCGCGCTGCTGTACCCGGTCCTGGCCAGCCCTCGGGCCAGCCGGCACGCGGTGCGCCTGGGCGTCGTGGCCGGCGGCGTCGGCGCCCTGCTGCTGCCGCTGGTGCCGCTCGGCCTCGGCGTGGCCGCGCGCGACCCGGGGCTCAGCACCTCGACGGCGGCGGCCATGGTCAACGGTCACACCCTGGTCCCGGTCACGTTCGTCGAACTGACCGTCGCCGTCGCCGCAGTCGCCAACCGACGCCTGCCGCTGCCGCACGCCCTGCTCGCCGCCCTCACGGCGGGGCTGCTGCTGGCACCGGCCATAGTTGCCGCCGACACCACCGTGCCCTGCGTGACCGGCGCGTCGCGGGGCTGCGTCCCGATCGTCGACGGGATCGCCGTCGACCGCGCCCTCACCCACGCCCTCGTCGTCGCGCCAACGGCGGCGGTGCTCGCCGCCATCGTCGGGGCCGCCCTCGCCGCCGGGCTGGCCGGCTCCGCGCGCCGGCGGCGCTGGACGGCGGCCGGGCTCGCCATCGGACTCGCCTCCGCCGGCACGGTCGTGCTGGTGGTTTCCCGCCGGACGGCCACGGCGACCGTGAGCCGGGATCCCTGCCTGGTCGGGGTGTGGCGGCTCACGGCCAGCCGGTACCACCTGCCGGTCCCGGCCGACTCGACGCTCGGCGGGCTGGCCGACCTCACCCAGGACAGCACCGTCGAGCTCACCAGCGGGCCGGAGGGCGGCTACGCCACCGCCTACCGCGCCGACGGCACGGCGACGGACCTGCACGACCTGTCGACCGCCGAGGGCACGCTCGGCGGGCACACCGTGCGGCTCGCGCGACGGGGCGTGCTGACCTACCGCTGGTCGGCCGGCGGCGGGCGGTACCGCCAGTACGACCAGATCTATTTGGGCACCGAGACGGTGTGGGAGGTCGCCGGCCGCAAGGTGGCCATCCCCGCCGAGGCGGGGGAGAACACCGGCGCGTACCGCTGCGCCGACGACCGGCTGACCGTCCGCCTGGAGTCCGCCGGCGGGGCGTGGAGCGAGGAGACGTTCGTCCGCAGCCCCACCTGAGCGGGCCGCCCGTAGGCGAGGGGCGGGAAACCCGCCCCGCCCCTCGCCCGGCTAGCCGGCGCAGGCCAGGCGGGCCGCCGCCCAGTCGCCGTGGTCGTTGCCGACCCCGTTGCCGCCGTCGGTGACCCGCAGTTCGAGGCGCCGGCCGCCGGTGACGTCCACGGCGAGCCGCTGCGCGCCGGCGGAGCCCGTGAGCACCGGTGTCTGCGCCTTGCGCACCCCGTCGACCCACACCTCGAACGCCACGGACCCGGCGTTGCCCGTCTCGTCGTCGACCCCGACGTCGGAGCGGAACGACGTGCAGCGTCCGGCAAGGTCGAGCGAGACGACCGAGGTCGCGTGGACGCCCAACCCCTTGTCGTAGGTGACGCCGCCGATGCGCAGCGGGCCGCCGTCGCCGCCGGCCTGCTCGCCGTTGCTGCGGTCGGTCTCTACCGGGCCCCACCCGTTGGACTCGGCACGCCACGGCTGGTCGCTCAGCCACACCTGGCCGGGGGGCAGCGGCGTGCGTACGGTGGCCGGCGCGGTGACCGAGCTGCGGAAGTTGGCCGGCGAGATCGCGGTGACGGTGGCCGTCAGGTCGTACGACCCGAGGTCGGTGCCGGGCGGCGCGGTCACCTCGAACGCCGCCGTCTCCGGCACGCCGGCCGCGACCGTGCCGAGGTCGGCGGTGGTCGGCGTGACGGTCCAGCCCGGCGGAGCGTCGAGGGTGGCGGTGACGTCGCGCAGGCCGTCGGCGCAGCGCGGGGTCACCGTCACCTCGACAGGCTCGGCGATGCCGGGCGTGAGCTGCCCGTCCGTGGTCGCCGCCACGGTGGGCGGGCACGGGGCGGGGGCCTGCGAATCGACGACCCCGCCGGCGCGTACCTCGGCGGCGGTGAGCGGGCGCAGCACGAGCTGTTGGTGATGCGCCGCGGTCGCGGAGACCGCGAACGGGCTGAGCACCGAGTTGGGGGTTTCCCCCATGCCGCTCTCGCCAGCCGCGGCGTGCAGGGTCACCCAGCCGTCGTTGCGCACCAGCGGTAGCTGGTGGTCGTACTCGGCCCGGTCCAGGTCGTCGTAAGGGGTGACGCTCACGTCGAGGTCGCCGCCGACGAGCAGACCCGAGCGCCGGCCGTCGCTGAGCGTCGCCCAGGCCGCGTCGGTGTGGTTGCCGTACGCCTGGGGACGCGAGTAGCGCACGTACTCCTCGTCGACGGTGCTGCGCCACACGCCCATCAGCGCACCGCTGCGCCGGTCGTTGTACGTCTCGTGCGGGCCGCGCCCGTACCAGGCGAACCGGTTCAGCCCGGCGGGGACCTGGATCGCCACGCCCACCCGGGGCAGGTACGGCAGGGAGCCGACCCGGGAGCCGCCGGGGACCACGTCGTGGTCGAGGGTGATGGTGCCCCGCGCGTCGACCCGGTACGTGCGGGTCTGCGCGAACGACAGCAGCTCCCCGGTGCCCGGCCCGGCCGAGGTGGAGCGTACCCGGACGACCACCGTGCCGTCCTCGGTGGCCGTGTCGAACCCGGTCACCTCGGTGCGCAGCCGGTCCAGGCCCAGCTCGTGCCAGATCTCCCGGTCGGCGGTGCCCCAGTCGTAGGTCTCGTTGCTGGTCGGCGGGCGGTACACGTCGAGCTGGCCGCCGGCGCGCAGCAGCTCGCGGCCGTCGGCGGTCATGGAGGTGAGCAGCCCGGTGGCGGCGTCGAAGCGGTACCGCCAGCCGTCGCCGGAGACGGTCAGCACGTCGCCGTCGCGGCGGGCCCGAGGCGCTGGGCCGGTCGGCGCCGGGCCGGGCAGCACCCCGGGCACGACCGTGCCCCCGAGGGAGAACTGGTCCTGCCCGACGATCCAGCCGGCCTTCGCCCACGCCGTGGCACGGGTGCTCGCGGCGGTGAGGGTGAGCCACCGCTGCCGGTCGTGCGGGTTGGCCGGCGCGGGCCCGAGGTCGACCTCGACGCTCTGTCCGGGTGCCAGAGTCAGCGTCCGGCTGCCCGAGCGCAGGGTCCGGTCGACCTCGGTCTGCGCCCAGCGCAGCCGTACCCGGTGCGTCCCGGCCTGTTGCTCGTTGTACACCCGGACCCTGCCGGCCGCCGCGTCGACGGCGGTGAACCGGATCGGTGCCTGCGCCCAGGCCAGCTCGGCGGTCTCCGGTTGCAGGTAGCGGTCGGAGCCGACCAGCCCGTCGGTGCCGGAGAGGCTGCGGCCCAGGCTGAGGAAGTCGCCGTCGCGGTCGAAGGTGTCGAAGTCGAGCGCGAGGACCGCCCGGTGGGTGGGGTCTGCGGCCAGGTCGGCGGCCGACAGCGCCGCCGGGTAGATCCGCACGTCGTCGACGAGCCCTCGGCCGAGGCGGCGGCCCCAGTCGTTGTCCCGCTGGGTCTCGGCGTTGCGGCCGACGTTGACCTCCCACAGGCCGGGGTCGATGGCGCCGGTGCGCGCGGTGCTGCCGGCCTCCCGGCCGTCGATGAGCAGGCGCATCGTGGCGCCGTCGTAGACGCCGGTGACCCGGTGCCAGGTGCCGTACCAGTCGGCGGGCACGTCGGCGGTGACCGTGGCCCGGCTCCCCCCGGCGTCGACCGCGAACTCCAGGGTGTCCTGGTCGCGCATCTCGATCCCGTACGCCTGGCCCTTGGTTACGATGGGCAGGCTGCCGGCCCAGGGGCCCGGGTTGACCCAGGCGTCCAGGGTGAGCGCGGAGCCGGTGACGTCGAGGCTGCGGTCGCGGAACACGTCGACGAAGTCGTCCAGGCTGGACAGGGCGACGGCCTGGCCGCGCCCGGGCCGCCCGGGTGCCGGCTCGGGCTTGCCGACCAGGAAGGTCTGGAGGCGGCGTGGCGAGGAGTCGGGGGTGAACACCAGCGGCTGGCGCAGGTTCTGCTCGGCCCAGTCCCAGACGAACCCGCCCTGGATCTGCGGGTAGCGGCGGGCCAGCGCCCAGAACTGGTCGAAGTTGCCCAGCCCGTTGCCCATGGCGTGCGCGTACTCCCCCATGATCTGCGGTTTGGTGCCGCCGACCGCCTTGGCTTCCAGGCGGTCGGGGGTGGGGTAGCGCGGGCCGGACACGTCGGCGAAGGGCGCGTCGCCGTCGGGGTTGTTGGACTGGTGGTACAGCAGTCGGGTCGGCTCGTTGGCGTCGGCCCAGGCGGCCATGGCGTGGTGCGCCGAGCCGAGGCCCGCCTCGTTGCCGGTGTCCCACATGATGACGCTGGGATGGTTCTTGTCCCGGGCGACCAGCGCGGCGAACCGGTCGGCGAAGGCGGCGGCCCACTCCGGCCGGTCGGCCAGGCAGTCGGCGGGGCAGTTCTCGTGGGAGTGGGTTTCGATGTCGATTTCGTCGGCGACCCACAGCCCGTGCCGGTCGGCCAGGTCGTAGAGGTACGGGTCCGACGGGTAGTGCGAGGTGCGCACGGCGTTGAGGTGCAGCCGTTTCATGGCGAACACGTCGGCGCGCTGCTTCTCGCGGCTCTGGTACCGGCCGGTGTCCGGGTCGGTCTCGGCCCGGTTGGTGCCCTTGACCAGGATCCGCCGCCCGTTGACCAGCACCTGCCGGTCGCGGACCTCGACCTCGCGGAAGCCGACCGGCTGGGCGGTGGTGTGCAGGGCCCGGCCGTCGGGGCCGAGCAGTTCCAGGGCGAGCGCGTAAAGGGTGGGCTCCTCGGCGCTCCACTTGGCCGGGTCGGTGACCGGGCCGGTCAGGGTGACCCGGCCGCCGGCGGCCTCCGCGGTCAGGTCCAACGGGCCGGTGAGGGTGGTCACCGTCCGTCCGTGGGTATCCAGCAGCCTGCCGCGTACGGTGTGCCGGCCGGTCGCGCCCCGCGCCGAGCGGGCCACGTCGACCCGCACGGAGAGGGTGGCGTCACGGTACTCGGCGTCCAGGTCGGTGGTGACGTACGCGTCGCGCAGCCAACTCGGGCCGGTGCGGTGGAGCCGGACGTCGCGGAAGATCCCGCTGTAGCGCCACTGGTCGACGTCCTCGAGGTAGGAGCCGGAGCCCCACCGGTGCACCTGCACGGCGATCCGGTTGCGGTCGGGCTTGAGCCGCGCGGTCACGTCGAACTCCGCCGGGGTGTAGCCGCCCTGGTCGTAGCCGACGTATCCGCCGTTGACCCACACGAAGTATCCGCTGGTGACGCCCTCGAAGCGGAGCAGGACCTGGTCGCCGGTCCAGTCGGTGGGCAGGTCGAAGGTACGCAGGTAGGCACCGGTCGGGTTGACGTCGCGCGGCACCCGGGGCGGGTCGTCGGGCCAGATCTCCTCGGCGATGTTGCGGAACATGGGATGGTCGATGAAGTCCGACTGCCAGGTGTGCGGCACCTGCGCCTTCGGGAAGGCCCGCTCGTCGAACGTGGCGGCGGGGAAGTCGGCCGGCACGTCGTCGGGGCGGTCGTAGACCCGCAGCCGCCACTGCCCGTTGAGGGAGCGCACCTCGCTGTTGCGGGCGGCGTGCTCGGTCACGTCGGCGACGGCCGTGCGCACGTCCGGGTACGGCCGCAGATCGGCGTGCGGCGGCTGCTGCCCCTCGCCCGTCATCCGCGGGTCCTCCAGGTAGCGGTAGACGTCGGCGGCGGTCTTCGGCCCGCCCGCCGGGTCGACCGCCGGCACGGGCAGGGTGTGCGGCGGCGGGTCCGGTGTCACCGCCGCGGCGGCGGTCGGCACGGCCGCGGGCGATGCGCTGGTCGGCCCGACCAGCGCCCCGGCGGCGAGCGCGAGCCCGAGGGCGGCGTGGAGAACCCGGGACCGGCGCTGATGGATGCGGCCGGTCGGTCGTGGTCGAGCGTCTGGCATGGTCGGCTCCCGGGCTCGGCGCAGCACGAAACAAGGATCAACAGGAAAGAAAGAAGGAGAACACCTCCGCACACTTCCTAACATCGGTCGGTGCGGATGTTCAAGAGCCCGCGCGGCCGGAGACCTCTCTTGTCGCTGCCGACTGACTTCGGTAGCATTCGACCCGATCGATACAACCAACACCCGCCGCACTGCACGGCCATGGCGTCACGCCGAAGAAGGAAGGTGTCGCCGCAAGCCACCCACCACCGCCGCTTCCGCCGTGATCCATGATGACGAACATCACGGCACACAGTCGGACTCCGGTCACTCCCCTTCAGCCCACCCGAGATGCCCTGCGCGTAGACTCTCGCTGATCCAGCGCTGTCCACGGCGGTAGTTCGTGCAACCCGGGTCCGATGTCCAGGTGAGACACGGATCTCGGCCACCTGGTGCCAACGGGTCGCGAGGGCGGACGGAGAGGTGGGTGGAATGACCGCGCGCGGTCCTGCAATGAGGGACGTGGCCCGCCTCGCCGGGGTGTCGCACCAGACCGTGTCGCGCGTGCTCAACGGGCACCCCAACGTCCGGGAGCAGACCCGGCTGCGGGTCCAGGCCGCGATCAGCGAGCTTGGTTACCGCCCGAACCGCGCGGCCCGCGCGTTGGTCACCGGGCGATCACAGGTTCTGGGCGTGGTGGCGCTCAACACCACCCTCTACGGCCCGGCGTCCCTGCTCTCCGCCTTCGAACTCGCCGCCGCCGAGGCGGGGTTCGCCGTCAGCGTGGGCAGCGTGCGCAACCTGGACCGCGCCTCCATCACCGCCGTCGTCGAACGACACCTGGCGCACCGGGTGGCCGGAATCGTGGTGATCGCACCCGTGGAGTCCGCCGGCGAGGCGTTGGACTGCCTGCCCACCGACATCCCACTGGTCACTGTCGACGGTGACCCCCGCCGGCCGGAACCGCTGGTCACCATCGACCAGGTCGAGGGGGGCCGGCTGGCCACCCAGCATCTCCTCGACGCGGGCCACCGGACGGTCTGGCACGTCTCAGGCCCGGGCGACTGGTTCGACAGCGCCGGGCGGATCGCGGGGTGGCGCGAGACGCTGCGGGCGGCGGGAGTGGAGCCACCTCCCGTGTTGCAGGCGGACTGGTCCGCGGCGTCGGGGTACCGCTGCGGGCAGATGCTGGCCCGGACACCGGGGGTGACGGCGGTCTTCACCGCCAACGACGACCTCGCCCTGGGCGTGCTGCACGCGCTGCACGAGCAGGGCCGACGGGTGCCGGAGGAGGTCAGCGTCGTCGGCTTCGACGACGTGCCGGACGCCGCGTACTTCATCCCGCCGCTGACCACCGTCCGGCCGGACTTCGACACCGTGGCGAAGGCCAGCCTCGACCTGCTCCTGACGCAGATCGAATTCGGCGCCGATCGCACACTGCGGCAGACCGTCTCCCCCACGTTGATCGAGCGCAGCAGCGTTGCCCCACCACCCAGGTGACC
>NZ_SMKJ01000284.1:0-8964 GCF_004348615.1 Micromonospora sp. KC207 | reverse complement strand
GGGGAGGGGAAGGGGGAAGAGGAGGCAGGTGGAGGTGGCGTGGGCGATCAGGCGGGCCGCCTCGTCCGTGAGTCTCGCCTCCGCGAGGGCGGTTCGGCGGCCGGCCTGGAGGACGGTGCCCTCGCAGCGCAGGGTGCCGCTGTCGACCGTCACCGGGCGGAGGAACTTCACGTTCAGGTCCAGCGAGGTGTAGCCCACGCCGGCCGGCAGGGTGGTGTGCACGGCGCAGGCGGCGGCGGTGTCCAGCAGGGTGGAGATGATCCCGCCGTGCACGGTGCCGAGCGGATTGTAGTGGAACTCCTGCGGCACCAGTTCGACGGCCACCCGGCCCTCGTCGGCCTCCATCCGGCCCATGTCGATCAGGTGCGTCACCGGCGGCGCGGCCAACTCGCCAGCGATCATCGCCCGGAGCAGTTCCAGGCCGCTGCGCCGACCCACGTGGGCCGCGCCCGCCACAGGGTCGGACCAGGAGAAGGTACGGCTGCGCGCCGGCTGCTGCGTCTGCGTCATGGATGCAGCCTGGCAGCGCGTTGCTGAGTCTGTCAATCGGACTTAGCCTGGTCGGCATGAGGCCTGCGGCACTGGACTGGTCGGTCGAGAACTGCACCATCGCCCGCGCGATGGCCATCCTCGGCGAGCGGTGGACCCTGGTCGTGCTCCGCGAGGTGTTCAACGGCGTTCGCCGCTTCGACGACATGCGGGTGCGCACCGGCATTCCCCGGCAGGTGCTGACGAATCGCCTCGCCGCCCTGGTGGAGCAGGGCGTGCTGCGCCGCGAGCCGTACCGGGAGCCGGGCAGCCGGGTGCGTCACGAGTACCGGCTCACCGACAAGGGTCTCGACCTGTGGCCGGTGTTGGTCGCCGTGCTCGGTTGGGGGGACCGCCACCTCGCCGACCCGGGCGGCTCGCCGCTGTCGGTCGGGCACCGCGACTGCGGTGCCGAGGTGAGGGTGGAACTGCGCTGCGCCGCCGGGCACGAGGTGACCGCCCCGCGCGACGTGGTGCCGCGGCCGGGCCCCGGCGCCCGCCGCCGCGTGGGCTGAGGACGCCGGGGCCCGGACGGGTCACCAGTGGAAGCCGGCGGCGTACGACACGCTGGCGAGGGCCTGCTGCCCGGTGGCGTTCGGGTGGAAGTAGTCCCAGGTGGAGAGCTGGCTCAGGGTGAACGGGTAGCCGAACACGGCGTTGTCGTCGAAGTCGCAGTTCGGGCCGTACGCGGCGCACGCCTGGGCGAGCTGGGTGTTGTAGTCGATCACCCGCTGGCGGACCCGGGCCCGGCGGTCGACGTCGGCCTGGGCGGTGGAGGTCGGGTTGGCCAGCATGGACTGGCAGATGCCGAACAGCGACCACGCCGTACGGGCGCTGACGCTGCCCTTGCCGACGGACCAGAGCCGGTGGATGTCCGGGACGCTGACGACCGACACCCGGGCGTTCGGCAGGCCCGACCTGATGCGGCCGAGCGCGGAGTCGATGTTGGCCCGGTAGGTGCTCACCGGCGTCATGCTCGACTCCGAGCCGGTGCAGGCGTCGTTGGCGCCGATCAGCATCGTCACGTACCCGACGCCCTGGCTGACCGCGGTCCCGGCCTGGCCGTACATGTCGGCGGACTTCGCGCCGGTCTTCGCGTCGTTGTGGTTGTTGCCGCCGATGGCCGGGTTGACCGCGCGTACGCGCAGGTAGTGGCTGTTCACCGAGGAGTTGTCGCCGGTGCTGAACGAGCGGGAGGTGCAGTCGACGTACCAGCCGCAGGCGTTGAAGCCGCGAGTGATCGAGTCGCCGAGGCTGGCCATGGAGCTCGGCGGCGGGCCGGCGTCGGCGTGGGCGGCGGTGGCGCCGAGGGGGACGAGGGCGGTGGTGGCGGCGAGGGCGGCCAGGGCGCGTCGGATGGGGGTCATGGTGGCCTCCGGATCACGGGTGCCGATGGGGGGAAATTGAGGTGCATCGATCATATTGATCGACATCGGCGGCCACAACGTTGCGAACCCGCGTCGGGCGTAGCTTGGGCGAAACAGGTCGAAGCCGGGTCTTGTTAGTGATCTTAAGTATGTGAATACTTCAGTTCACTCGGCCGGTTCACCCCAGTTCCGGCCGAGTCGCCCTCGGGTCCGTCACCCCGGCGCGACCCGCCACCCCCTTCCGGGAGGCTGTTACATGCGACCCACGAGGTCATCGCTCCTCCGCGCCGTGTCCGTCGCCGCGGCAGGCACCCTGGTCGCCACCGCGCTGATCAGCGCCCCCGTCCAGGCCGCTCCCGCCGCCTCGCCCGACGCCGCGGCCAGCCTGGCCGAGCGGCTCGGCGACCGCTCCGCCGGCACGTACGCCGACGCCAGCGGCAAGATGGTCGTCACCGTGACCGACGCCGCCGCCGCCCGCCAGGTCCGCGCCTCCGGCGCGACCCCGAAACTCGTCAAGCGGGGCGCCGCCGAGCTCAACCGGGCCACCGCCGAGCTGGAGCGTTCCGCGAAGATCCCCGGGACCGCGTGGTGGACCGACCCGACCACCAACCAGGTCGTCGTCTCCGTCGACAGCACCGTCACCGGCGCCAAGCTGGAGCGCGTGAAGGCCGCCGCCGCCCGGACCGGCGGTGCCGTCCGCATCGAGGCCGAGGCCGGCGTGCTGAGCACCCGAATCTCCGGCGGCCAGGCGATCTACGCCGCCGGCGGCGGTCGCTGCTCGCTCGGCTTCAACGTCCGCAGCAGCTCCGGTGTGACCTACTTCCTGACCGCCGGGCACTGCACCAACATCGCCTCGACCTGGTACTCGAACTCGGCCCAGACGAGCACCCTCGGCACCCGCGCCGGCACCAGCTTCCCGGGCAACGACTACGGCATCGTCCGGCACAGCAACTCCGCCAACGCGACGGGCAACGTCTCCCTCTACAACGGCAGCTACCGGGACGTCACCGGTGCGTCCAACGCGTACGTCGGCCAGAGCGTGCAGCGCTCCGGCAGCACCACCGGCCTGCGCAGCGGCTCGGTCCAGGCGCTCAACGCCACGGTGAACTACGCCGAGGGCTCGGTCTCCGGCCTGATCCGCACCAACGTCTGCGCCGAGCCGGGCGACAGCGGCGGCTCCCTGTTCAGCGGCAGTAGCGCCCTCGGCCTCACCTCCGGCGGCAACGGCAACTGCACCCGCGGCGGCACCACCTACTTCCAGCCGGTCACCGAGCCGCTGAGCGTCTACGGCGTCAGCATCATCTGATCCACCGCATCCGCCGCGGAAGCGGGTCGCCGGCCTCCGGCGGCCCGCTTCAGGCGTACCGGGAAAACGGCGCAGCCGCTAGGACGGCAACCGGCGGGGGTCGTGCCGGCGGGCGGCGACCGCGAGCCTGGCGTGGTTCGCCGGCCCCGTGGGTCAACCGCGCCGGCCCAGCCATCCGGCGACCAGCAACGGGCAGAGCGCCTCCGCGCCGGCGGCCACCCGCTCGGCCAGGCCGATCCGGTCGCCGCCGGTGGCCAGCTCGACTGTGAACCAGGCCACCGGCACGAGCAGCCCCACCGTCAGTGCGGTCCAGGCGGCCCGCGCGCCGGCGTACCCGTCGGATCCGGACCCCGCGTCGCCGCCCGCCGGCCCGGGCGCGTCGCGGCGGCGCGGTTCGGCCGGTCGCGAGCCGCCAGGTCGTGGTTCGCCGCTGGCCGGTGGCGGGCTGCCGGGTCGTGGCTCGCGGCCGTCCGGCCGTGGTCCGGCGCTGGCCGGCCACGGTCCGTCGCCGGCCGGTCGCGGGTCGTCTCGCCCCGGTCCGCCGCCGGTCAGGGCGAGGCCCGGCCAGAGCGCCAGCGCACCGAACGCTGTGGCGGCGGCGAGCGCGTGCGGCACCGAGCCGCCATCGGGCGGCAGCGGAAACGCCGCCACGGCGAGCGTGGCGAGCCCGCCCACCGCGAGCAGCGCCCGTCCGCCGGCTGCCAGCGGGCGCAGCCCGGCGGCGGTCACGCAGTGGCACAGGCCGAGACCGACGAGGCCGAGCGTCATGATCCACCGGTCGGCCGCGCCGACGGCCGCGAGCGCGCTGATCGTCCCGGAGACCTGGTCGAACCCGCCGGGCTGCCGGGCAGCGCCGAGCAGCCAGCCGCCGACCAGGAACACCGGCGCCGTGCCGGCGGAGAGCAGGACCCAAGGGGGTACGACACGCATCCGGCACACCGTACGCGGCACGCCCGGTCGGCCCGTCGGCGGCGCGGGACGTGTGAAGCGGGACGTGTTAGCAGGGGGCCCCTCTACAACAGGATGCGTTAACAGGGGGCCCTTCCTCACCCCCCCAACCGCGCCCGGTGGGGGCGGGGGCCGGGGTGCCCTGACAGAATGCGAGGGCAGACCGATCGCAGACGATGAGGGAGACGCAAGCCGTGATCCGTACCCATGACGCCGGCAGCCTGCGCGCGACGGACGCCGGCACCACGGTGACGCTCGCCGGGTGGGTCGCCCGCCGGCGTGACCACGGCGGTGTCATCTTCGTCGACCTGCGCGACGGTTCCGGCATCGTCCAGGTGGTCTTCCGCGAGGAGGACGCCCACGCGTTGCGCAACGAGTTCTGCGTCAAGGTGACCGGCGAGGTGACCCGCCGTCCCGAGGGCAACGAGAACCCGGAGCTGCCCACCGGCGAGATCGAGGTGACCGCCAGCGCACTGGAGGTGCTCTCGGAGGCCGCGCCGCTGCCGCTGCCCGTCGACGACCAGGTCGAGGCCGGCGACGACATCCGGCTCAAGTACCGCTACCTGGACCTGCGCCGGGGCGGTCCGGCGCGGGCGATGCGGCTGCGTTCCCGGGCCAACCAGCTCGCCCGGGGCGTGCTGCACGACCGGGACTTCCTGGAGATCGAGACGCCGACGCTGACCCGGTCCACCCCGGAGGGAGCGCGCGACTTCCTGGTCCCGGTCCGCCTCCAGCCGGGCAGCTGGTACGCGCTGCCGCAGTCCCCGCAGCTGTTCAAGCAGCTGCTGATGGTCGGCGGCATGGAGCGGTACTACCAGATCGCCCGCTGCTACCGCGACGAGGACTTCCGCGCCGACCGGCAGCCGGAGTTCACCCAGCTCGACATCGAGATGTCCTTCGTCACCGAGGACGACGTGATCGACCTCGGCGAGGCGATCGTGTCGGCGCTCTGGTCCGACCTGGCCGGGTACGAGATCCCCCGGCCCATCCCGCGTATCACGTGGCACGACGCGATGGCCCGGTACGGCTCCGACAAGCCGGACCTGCGCTACGGCGTCGAGCTGACCGAGCTGACGGACTACCTGCGCGGCACCGCGTTCCGGGTGTTCGCCGGCGCGATCGACGCGGGCGGGTACGTGGGCGCGGTCGTCATGCCGGGCGGCGCGGGCCAGACCCGCAAGGAGCTGGACGGCTGGCAGGACTGGGCGAAGGCACGCGGGGCGAAGGGCCTGGCGTACGTGGTGCTCGACGCCGAGACCGGCGCGCCGCGCGGCCCCGTGGCGAAGAACCTCTCCGAGGAGCACCTGGCGGGGCTGGCCGACGCGGTCGGCGCGAAGCCGGGCGACGCGGTGTTCTTCGCCGCGAGCACCGAGACCCGGGAGGCGCAGGAGCTGCTCGGCGCGGCCCGGATCGAGATCGCCAAGCGGGCGAAGCTCATCGACGAGTCCGCGTGGACGTTCTGCTGGGTGGTCGACGCCCCGATGTTCGAACGGACCTCGGACGACAGCGGCGGGGCGGGCGGCTGGACGGCCGTGCACCACCCGTTCACCTCCCCGAACGCCGAGTGGGTGGACCGGTTCGAGGAAGCGCCGGACCGGGCGCTGGCGTACGCGTACGACATCGTCTGCAACGGCAACGAGATCGGTGGCGGCTCGATCCGTATCCACCGGGGCGACGTGCAGCAGCGGGTCTTCGACCTGCTCGGCATCACCCCCGAAGAGGCGCAGGACAAGTTCGGCTTCCTGCTGGAGGCGTTCAAGTACGGCGCTCCGCCGCACGGCGGCATCGCGTTCGGCTGGGACCGGGTCTGCATGCTGCTCGCCGGCGCGGACTCGATCCGGGAGGTGATCGCGTTCCCGAAGACCCGGGGCGGCTTCGACCCGCTGACGGGCGCGCCGACGCCGATCACCGCCCAGCAGCGCGCCGAGGCGGGCATCGACGCCAAGCCGAAGCCGGCCGCAGCCGCGCACCCCGGCACCGCCGGTGCGGCCGCCCCGGTGGCCGACCCGGTCTGAGGCGACCACCGGCCCCGGCGGGCGGGCCCGACGGTGGCCGCCCGCCGGGCGACGGGAGAAAGCGCGGGCGACGGGAGGGAACGGGGGCGACGTGACGCTGCTCGTGGTGGGTGCCAGCGGGTACCTCGGCGGTGAGGTGTGCCGGCAGGCCGTCGCGGCGGGGGAGCGGGTGGTCGGCACGTACCACGCCAACCCCGTCGAGCTGGCCGGGGTCGAGGTGCGCCGGCTCGACGTGACCGACCGGGCCGCCGTGCGCGCGCTGGTCGCGGCCGTGCGGCCGGCCGCCGTGGTGAACACCCCCTACCGGTACGACGACTGGGCTGTCACCGCCGACGGCGCGGCCCGCGTCGCATGCGCCGCCGTCGAGGCGGGAGCGCGGCTCGTGCACCTGTCCAGCGACGCGCTGCACGCCGGCCGACCGCAGCCGTACGCCGACGACGACGCCCCGACCCCGGTCTTCCCGTACGGGGCGGCGAAGGCGGCGGCGGAGACCGCCGTGCGGGCGATCGACCCGGGGGCCGCGCTGGTGCGTACCTCGTTGATCGTGGGCGACGAGCGGAGCAGGCAGATCCGGCTCTGCCTGGAGGCCCTCGCTGGCGGCATGGCCCTGTTCACCGACGAGGTCCGCTGCCCGGTCGACGTGGGCGACCTGGCCGCTGCCGTCCTGGAGTTGGCCCAGGGGGACCACGCCGGGCTGCTCAACGTGGCCGGCCCGGAGGCGGTCAGCCGTGCCGAACTGGGGCTGCTGGTGGCCCGGCGGTTCGGGCTCGACCCGGCCGGCCTGCGGACCGCCACGAGCGCCGCGTCGGGCCTGGCCCGCCCCGTCGAGGTACGCCTCGACAGCTCCCGCGCCGCCGGCCTGCTGCGTACCCGCCTGCGCGGGGTCAGCGAACTCCTCGCCCCCTGAAATCCCGTTCCCGCAGCTGTCGGGCTTCGCACAGTTTTAACGCACAACTATTGTGCACAAAAGCTGTGCACAACTATTGTGCGTTCATGGAGAACGATGAGGGAGTGGGGCTGCCTGCGCCCCGCCAGGTCCGGCTGGATCCGCGACAACTGCGGGTGCTGGCGCACCCGCTGCGGCTGCGGCTGCTCGGCGCGCTGCGGGTCGACGGGCCCGCCACCGCCACCGGGCTCGCCGAGCGGCTCGACACCAACACCGGCGCCACCAGCTACCACCTGCGCCAACTCGCCGAGGTCGGGCTCGTCGTCGAGGCCCACGACCTCGCCGTCGGGCGACAGCGCTGGTGGCGGGCGGCGCACGACATCAGTAGCTGGGAGCCGTCCGACTTCGACGACGACCCGGACGCCCGGGCCGCCGCCGAGTGGATCCAGGCCGAACAGGTGCGACTGGTCGTCGAGCACTCCGACCGGTGGTTCGCCGCCCAGCAGGACTTCCCACCCGCCTGGCGGAACGCCGCCGGCATGAGCGACGCCCTGCTGCACCTCGGGCCCGAGCGGCTCCAGGCGATGGAGGCGGAGGTGTGGGAGGTCCTCATGCGCTACCGCGCGGAGTCGACCCCCGACGAGGCGGACGCCCGGCCGGTGCAGGTCTTCCTGGCCGCGTACCCGATGATCGAGCCGACCCGGTGAGCGCGCTGTCCGTACGCCAGGTGCAGTCGCGCTACCTGGCCCTGCACGGCCTGCGCTGGCTGCCCACCGGCCTGCTGATCCCGGTCATGATCCTGCTGATGCAGGAGCGCGGCCTGTCGCTGTCCCAGATCGGCGTGGCTTTCACCGCCCAGGGTCTCGTGGTGCTGGCGCTGGAGCTGCCGACCGGTGGCTTGGCCGACGCGTTGGGTCGCAAGCCGGTGCTGGTCACCGCCGCGGCGCTGAACCTGGTGTCCCTGGCGCTGTTCGCGGTGGCCGACTCCCTCGCCCTGTTCGTTCTGGTCTTCGCGGTGCAGGGGATCCACCGGGCGCTGGACAGCGGCCCCCTGGATTCCTGGTACGTCGACGCCACCCTCGCCGCCGATCCCGAAGCCGGGTACGAGCGCGGCCTCGGCCTCGGCGGCACCGTCGCCGGCGTCGCCATCGCCGGCGGCGCGCTGCTGTGCGGCGGCCTGATCACGCTCGGCCCGCTCGGCCCGGTGAGCGCGCTGGCCGTGCCGGTGCTGGCCGCCGTCGTGGCGCAGGCGGTGGCGCTGGCCGCCGTGGTGACGTTGCTGGTCGAGGTCCGGCCGGGACGGGGAGCCAACGCGCTGCGCGCGTCGGTCGCGCAGGCGCCCCGGATGGTCGGGCAGGCGTTCGGCCTGCTGCGCCGCTCCCGCGTGCTGCTCGCCCTCGTGGCGGTCGAGCTGTTCTGGGGCTTCGGCATGGTCACCTTCGAGTCGCTGCTGCCGGTCCGGCTCGCCGAGGTCGTCGGTGACCCAGAGCGGGCCGCCGCGCTGCTCGGCCCCGCCAGCTCCGCCGCGTGGCTCGCCTCGGCCGCCGGGGCAGCCCTCACCCCGCTGCTGCTGCGCTGGCCCGGCGCCGCGCCCGGCGCCGCGCTGCTGCGCGTCCTGCAAGGCGTGACCGTGGTCGGAATGGGGCTGTTCGCCGGCCCGGTCGGGGTGCTCGTGGCGTACCTGGTTTGCTACACCGTGCACGGCGCGTCGAACCCGCTGCACCTGGGCCTGCTGCACCGCCAGGTCGACGGCCCGTACCGCACCAGCGTGCTCTCGCTCAACTCGATGATGGCCCAGCCGGCCGGGGCGCTCGGCGCGGTGGTGCTGACCGTCATCGCCGAGCATGCCAGCGTCAGCGTGGCAATGCTGGTCGGTGCGGTGGTGCTCGCCGTCGCCGCGCCGCTGTACCTGCC